>NZ_JBATWY010000190.1:0-1741 GCF_049672945.1 Haloferula sp.
ATCCACCGCAGAGGAGTCGCCTGTCGATCTCGCTAAACGTGTAATTGCCGACAAGTCCCAGGCATTCACGACGATAGATATTGAGCATGCCGGGGTTGTCAGTGCCGAGGTGCGCGACCCGAAAGAAGAGACGTTAATCGAGGCCTCAAAAGAGGCAGAAAGGACGTTTGAGACATATATGCTCGGCGACTCTGTTCCCGAGGACGTTCGGATCGCCTACGCAATTCGACTGCTGGCGGCCAAATGGATTCCCACCAAAGGCGCCCATCAATACGGCTTCGGCAAGTTTGACAAAGAGAAGAACGATCAATTTCTGCGGGATGCTCTCGCGCTTTCCGCTCGACTAGCCGAAATCAAGCAAGCCGAACCCCAAAGATAGCTTCGGGTGATAACCCCGATGCTATCCGTTGTTGAACTGGCCCAGGCAGGTCGGGCGGGCGCGGGTCCTACCGCTCTTGCGGTTTCAATTCACTCCTAAGAGTCAATGACTTGCCGTGGCTGGCGGGCATCGATGCGGCGATTGACCCTTTCTGCGGGGGCCGCGAGGCGAATCGCGAAGTGATTCGCCCGGCGCCCGAGGCGCTTGCCCCTTTCGAGTGAGTGACGATAGTGATCCGAGGCTTCGAACCGGGCGTGCTACGAGGTTTGTCGGAGTTCGCAGGTGCTCGTTCTCTGGACACGGCGGCTTGCGATGTCTTTCGAGATGTATGGAGCGGAGTGATCATGATCTGACGAGGTGTCTTCGAGGCGGCCCGCGCATGAGCCGGATCGGGGCGATCTCGCGCAGGAAGGTGAGTTCCCCGCCGCAGCATTCGCAGACGAAGGGCTTGGCTTCGGGGAGTTTGGGGAGAGGCTCGCCGAGTTCGCCGAGCTTGGCGCGGATGAAAAGTCGGGTCTTGCGCGCGGCGCTACCAAGGAAGCCGTAGTGACGGATGCGGGTGAAGCCTTTGGGCAGGACGTGGAGCAGCCAGCGACGAATGAATTCGTGCGGGTGCAGGGTCATGGGGGCGGTCCGCTTGGTGGTGCTGCATGTCCAAAGCAGACGGACGTTTCCTTGTTTATCATATCCTAACAGGCGCTTGGCTCCGAAGGCGCTGCGCTGGACGTAGCGGGCGAGGTAGCGCAGCGCGGTTCTGCCCTGGCCGACGGGTTCGAGGTTGACGTTCCACGTTTTGGCGGGGCTCAGGACGTGGCGCTGTTTGGGGGTGAGTTGTTGGTATATCTCCGGGTGGTCGGCCTTGAGCGCGCTGTGGAGACGGCTGCGGAAGCGCTCGGCGAGTGGGCGAAAGTGGACGAGGAATTTGTCGTTGGCGGGATGGATGAGCTGCCGGGTGGCGGCGTTGAATGCGATGCCGGGGGCGATGATGTGGACGTGGGGATGGTGGCCGATTTTCCGGTCCCAGGTGTGGAGCACGCCGGTGATGCCGCAGCGCGCTCCGTGGAATTTGGTGCCGACGATGTCCTGAATGGTGGCGGCGCTTTCCCGCAGCAGGAGGCTGTAGAGGATGGCGGGATACTGCTGACAGAGGGTCCGCAGCTCCTCAGGGATGGTGAAGGTGATGAGGAAGTAAGGGACGGGTAGGAGTCGCGCCTCCTGCTTGGCGGTCCAGACTTGCTGGTCGAGGGCGCCACAACGCGGGCAGCTGCGGTGGTTGCAACTATGATAGGCGTAGTGCTTCTTCTGGCAGCCGCCGCAGCTGTAGACGCGCCCGCCCATTTCCGGGGTGCGGCACGCGAGGAC
>NZ_JBATWY010000191.1:0-80409 GCF_049672945.1 Haloferula sp.
GTGCTTCACGGCCAGCTCGGCCACCCGCTGGTGGTGGCGGACCATATACTGGCCATGGTGCCACTCTTCGTGGGTGTTCCCCTCCGCATCGGTCCAGCGGATCGTCTGCCCCGGGGTGACGTAGCCGGTCTTCACCGCGCGGATATCACGATCCTCGAACAAACGGAAGGCGGCCGCCATCTGCGACTCGTAGTTCTCCACGCCCCCGGCAGTCTCGTGGTGACCGATAAGGCGGGTTCCCTTTTCGCGGGCGTAGGTGGCGAGGTCCTTCAGGTCGTAGTCCGGATAGGGCGTGGTGAAGTCGAAGTTACGGTTGGCAATCCAGTCGCCGTCCCAGCCGGTGTTCCAGCCTTCCACCAGCACGCCCTTGAAACCGTGCTCCGCCGCAAAGTCGATGTAGCGTCGGGTGTTTGCGGTGGTGGCTCCGTGCTCGCCATCCATCCCCCAGGTCTTAAGCTTGAGATGCATCTCCCACCAGATCCCGACATACTTGCCCGGCTCGACCCACGAGAAGTCCAACCCCTCAGCCGGTGGCTCGTTGAGGTTGAGGATCAAATGGCTGTCGGCGAGTCCGGCCGCCGTGTCCGCCACCTGCAGCGTCCGCCATGGTGACCGCAGCGATCCGCTGCCGCGGACCAGAACGCCATCCGACCACGGCACCAAAGCGGCCTTCAGGACGTTGCCTTCCTTACGCTCAAGCGTCATCGAGGCAAAGTCCACCAACGCCGCCTCATGCAGGCTGAGGTGAAGGCCGTCCTTCGTCTTCATTGTCAGCGGCGTGTGGGAGTGCCCATGGGGCACCTCGCTTAGCGGAGCATCGACGAACTCATACTCATAGCGATCGTCCTGATAAGCACCGATCGACCAGCTGCGATGGTCCGCGGTCAGCCGGAACTCGGTCAGCTCGTTGGTGAGTTCGTAATCACCCAGTCCCTTCTGCTCGGGAAGCAGGTAGCGGAATCCGACGCCGTCATCGCCAACCCGGAACACGACTGTCATCCGCCGCGATCCATCATCTCCCACAAGATCGACTTCCATCTGCCGGTGATGATCACGAATGAAGCGCTGCTCGCCCCACGGCTGCTCCCAGGTCTCGTCATGCTCGGTTTGGCGCAGCTCACCCAGCGTGAAGCCCTTGGCAAAGCCGGGACCGTTTTTCATTTCAAGACCGAGCTTCGAGGGCAGGATGACCGGGCGGCCGAAACGGGAGATCTCGTAGCCCGGGACACCGTCGTCCAGACGGAAGCCGACTGTAAGGATCTGGCTCGGGGAATCCACCGTGGCGACCACCTCGGCTGCCAGCGGCGTGGCGGCGATCATCGTTATTGCGAGTTGGCTCAGGATCTTCATGAAGCGTCTGGGGAAAGGGATTCAATGCGCCGCCGCGCCTCGTCGATGGAGCCGGAGGCCAGCAGGCGGGCAATGAAATCGAGTTCGCGTGCCTCGATCTCGCCCTCGCGCCGCAGCTCCAGCAGGCGAGCGGGAAGACGGAGGTCATCCGTCGAAGCCACCGTGCTTCCACGTTCCTTGCGCCGGGCATCCTGGATGATCTCAAGGAAGCGGTAGCCGAACTCATGGGTCGGCTCGATCATGGTGCCTTCACCGTAATCATTCCAGGTCACCAGTTGAACGGTCTCCCACGGGCCTTCCATGCAGACCTCCAGCGACTCGCGCATCGTTTCACCGTCGCGGTGTTCGATCACCGGATGGGGATTCTCATAGACATCCTTGAAACCGGGAAGTGCCGAGACAATCACCTTCGATGGATCTCCCACGTTCCGATAGACCGCATCGAGACGCTGCTTCGCCTCCGCTCCTCCTCCATCCGTCCACGCCGACGGATGAGCCCAGGTGTAGCCGCCGTCCGCCCCGGCATTCCGCCACAGGTGGTGCAGCGTGTAGAACGCCGGACGCTCCGGTGCTCCCTCGAGAGCCTGCGCCCAGACCAGCGGTTCCTTCACATGGATCGGCCCGAAGTTCATCAGTAATGGCCGGTCATTCACGCGGACGTAGTGCGGTGCCGGGAACCATTCCTTGGCCAGCCACGCCATCGTCTCGCCGAGCTGGCTGCCGATCTCATCCTCCGAAAGGTCGCCGGTTTTCACCATGTACTCGTAGGTCCGGTCCTCGAAGCACACCGCAAAGCGCATCCCGAGCCGACCGGCGATCTCGAACATCCTCCGGCTCGCCTCATGGATCGACGGATAGTCGGCCGTGGGCGCGATGCCGTACCAGTCGATGATGACCCCGTCCACGCCGGCCAGCTTCATTTGCAGGAGCTGACATTCGATCACCGCCGGATCGGTCGAATCGTAGAGCCCGATCAGCGGGTGGAAATGCGACCAGATGTCGGGAAGTCCGTCCTCGCCGGTCTTCGACGGGTCGTGCTGGCCCGCGTGCCCGGTCCAATGACTTCCCCAGCGGCCGCGCACCTCCGGCGTCTCATACCAAGGCATGTAGTGCATGAGCAACAGCTTGCCCTCGACCGGCTCGATGCCGACAGCATCGGACGGCAGCGGTTCCGAGGACTGCCCCTTCCGATCACACCCGGCCAGGAGCAGGGCGGCACAGGCGACTGGAAAAAACAGCTTCACCATCTTATTCGGTGGTGGTGGTGGGTTCAAGTCGGCCGAGGTGTTCGTCCACCTCGCCCTTCAGCCCTTCGTTCAATTCGACCGCCGCGGCATAGGAACTCCGCGCCTTCGCCGCATCCTTCAGGTCGTACTGCCAGGTGAGCCCAATGTTCAGGTGCGCCACCGCCTTCATCGGCGAAGGGACCCCCTCGGTGGCGAGCACCTCCTCATACGCCTTGATCGCCTCATGGAACTTCCCGAGGTGACGCCGGGAGTCGCCGAGCGACAGCAGCAGCCCGGGTCTCGACCAATCGACACCCTTCAGGGCCAGCGCCTTCTCGAGCGCCAGCGCGGCCCTCGCGTGGTTCTGCTCGCCCTTCGCCTCGCACTCGGCCCGCACCTGCAGCGCGGTGACCTCCGCCACCGGCTGGATGCCCTCAATCGCCAGCGCCTCGTCCGCCAGCTTGGCCGCGGCCGGATAGTCCTTCTTGTCGTAAGCAAGCACCATCCCCTGCTTGCCCAGCGCGAGCGACTTCTCGGTGTCGTTGGCTGCCTGACCCGTAGCAGTGACGTATTCCGCCAGCGCAGGGTCAGCCTTGCCCTCCGTGCGCAGCTTGTCGCCGGCCGCAAGCGAAGCCTGATAGGTCTCGGCGGCGGAAATTGCCTGCAGAAGGGCTACGAAGAGGAGTGCACCGAAGATCCGGGTCGGGTTTGCTTTCATGGGTTCGTGCGGGATTGCATGGCCAAGCATCGGCCTCCCACCGCAACTCACAAGCGCACCCATGAGTTTACGTAAATCCAGCTCTTTCCGCGTCGCCCCCGACTACTTGCGACGGCGTTTCCCCTGCGGCTTGGTGCTCTTGCCGGGCCGCCAGGTGCCGGTGACCTCGATGCGCACCGGCAGTTCCGGCACGCCCCGCTGGCCGCGCTGGATCGCCCCGACCAGCAGGTCCACGGCGGAGGCTCCAACCTGCTTCGAGTTCTGGTCGATGCCGCTGATCCAAGAATACTCCGCCGGCAGGCCATCGAGATCGAGGGACACGTAACCGACGTCGCCGGGAATCTTCAGCCCGCAGGCCTCGATCATGCGCAGCCCGAAGCGGTCGACGCTGATGATGACGTCCGGGTGGTGCTCGCGATGCCATGCCCGGAAGGCGTCACGATCCGCCTCGGGCAGGATCAGGGGCGGGATCAGCCGATCGGGTTCGCGGTAGATCTGGAAGCGGGCGAAGGCCGCAGTCCAGCGGCCGTTGACCCGCCGGTCAAGCGCCCGTTCCAGCACCATGCCGATGCGCCGGTAACCGAGCGCCAGCAGTTCCTCAATCACCCGCAGGGTCGAAGTGTACTGGTCGTGCAGCGCGCGATCGAGATCGGGATCCTTCACGGTCTCACTGATCTCGACGGCGGAAAAGAGGTCAAAGTCAAACTTGAGCGCGCGCGGGTCGTCGCCCGCGAGCTTCCCCTGGATCGGCGCAATAATCAGCCCCTCGATCCCGCGGCTCCAGATGATCTTCCCAAGGCGGGAATGCGACATGCCCGGTTCGTTCAGCCAGAATTCCTCGACCTGATAGCCATACGACCTGGCGCGCGCCACGCTGCCCTCGACATACTTGCGCTCGGTGACGTAGCGCTTCCACGCATCGCGGGTCGGCCCGGAAGTGAGCAGGGCGAGGCAGGCGTGCGTCGGGATGCTCGAACTGGCCCGCACCCGCGACATCAGCTTCCCCAGTTCGGGATCCGGCTTGTAACCGAGATTGTCGGCGATCTTGAGAATCCTCGCCCGGGTCTCCTCCGAGATCTTCCCCTTGCCCCGGAGTGCCAGCGACACCGTCATCCGCGAGACCCCCGCCGTTTCGGCGATCTCCCTCAGGGTGACTCTCGGTTTCTCCGGCATGGATCGACTTGGCGCGGCGCATCTGATAGATCGCGGCAAGACCGCTCCGTTTCCAGCGAAATCGCCACAACATGCCCGAAGCATCCACCACGCCCCGAATCATCGACGACTACGACAGCCGCCGTCCGTGGCGCACGCTCTACCTTTTCCTCGGTGCCCGCTGGTGGACCCATCTGGCCCTGCTGGCGCTGCATTTCGTGAAGATGTCGCCTCTGCTGCTGCTGCCACTGGTCATCTCCGAGTCGATCCGGATCGCGGAGCAACCCGGTGAACATCCCTGGAAATACCTCGTCATGATCTACGTCGGCTTCGTCGGCATTTCCCTGCTCAACATCCCTCTGAACATCTTCTTCGCCCGCTCTTGCGGGAAAATCTATCGCGGGATGGAGCAACGGGTTCGTGCCGCGCTTGTGCGACGTCTGCAGATCCTGTCGCTTTCATTCCACGACACTCGTGAATCGGGTCGCCTGCAATCGAAGACCATCCGCGACGTCGAGGAAATGGTCCGCCTGAGTGAAATGTACTTCCACCAGGGGATGGCCTCCGTCCTCGGCATCCTCTGGGCCTTCGGTTACACGCTCGCCCGGGACCCCACGGTCGCCATCGTTTACATCGTGCTCGCGCCGATCTGCCTGCTGATCATCCGCGTTTTCCGCCACCCGATGGGCCGCCGCAACGACGACCTCCGCCGCCACTTCGAGGCGATGTCCCAGCGGGTCACCGACATGATCCGGATGATTCCCTTCACACGCATGCACGGCCTCGAGAAGCACGAGGAGACGAGCGTCGGCGAACGCCTCGGGCCGCTCTTCGACCGGGGCCTCCGGGTCGACACAATCAACGCGTTCTTCGGTGCCTGTAGCTTCGTCTCCTTCATGATCGCGGTGGTCGCCGTGACCGGCTGCACCACGTGGTTGGTCCTTGAGGGCCGGCTCACCCTCGACAAGATCGCGCTTTACGCCGCTCTATTCCAGATGGTGGTCAGTTCGCTGACCGGATTGATGGGCATGGGGCCGCACCTCGCGCGTTGCTCCGCTTCCATCCGCTCGGTCGGGGAGGTGCTCGAGTGCGATGAGATCGAAGCAAACGAAGGCCGTAAAGTGGTGGGCGAGGCCAGAGGCAGCATCGCATTCAAGAATGTTTCCACGGCTTCAAGCAATCCACGCCACCCGGCGCTGCGTGACATTTCCCTGACCATCAAGCCCGGGGAATGCGTCGCCCTGATCGGACGTGGAACCGATGGGGCAGACCTGCTCCCCGGTCTTGCCTCGGGTTTCATCGATCCCGTGGAAGGAACGATCGAACTCGATGGACACGAGCGTGATCAAATCGATCTCCGAATCTGGCGAACCGGAGTCGCATCGATCCCCAGGCAACCCGTGATGTTTCCGGGAACCCTGCGCCAGAATCTCCTCTACGGCATCGATGACCGAAACGGCTTGGAACATGCCTTGCATCAGGCGTTGCTGGATGAATTCATCCAGCGTCTGCCGGATGGCCTTGATACCTGGGTTGGTGAGAAAGGACCGGTTCTCAGCCCCGTCCAGTGCCAGCATCTCGCCATCGCATCCGCGATGCTCCGGAACCCTAAATTGATCATTTTCCAAGAAGTGAGCGGAAAGCTCGCAGGCGAAGACGCCTCGGCACTTCACACCGCACTGCGCCACCTGTTCGCCGGGCGGACGGTGCTCATGATCCCCTGCAGACAATCAACCTTCGAACTCGCCACCCGCTCGCTGATCTTCCGCGAGGGCCGAATCGTCTTCGACGGAGATGCTGAAGCCGCGACCAGATCCGTGGCTTGGCCTGAAGGCTCTCTCGAGAAAGGCAGCTCTGCCCCGATCTAGGGAGAAAAACACCCGGAAAGGTCAGGACAAAATCACAAGAGTAAAACCTAACAGAGTAAAACCTAACACTCTCCCCATCTGAATCGCCCGGCCATTATTCCTAGGCTAAAGTCCGAGTAACTCTGCGGTGGCGACTCGAGGACGGTCGGTAAGTAACTCAGGTTCTCCATCAGTGATCAGCACCGTGTGCTCGAAGTGGGCGGAAGGAAGCCGATCTTCCGTGATGACCGTCCAGCCATCTTCCAGAATCCGGACGCGGCCCGTTCCGAGGTTCACCATCGGTTCAATCGCCAGAATCATGCCTGGCTCAAGGATCGGGGTTTTCCCCTGCGGGCGGTAGTTCGGCACCTGGGGTTCTTCGTGCAGTTCGCGACCCACACCGTGGCCCACGAATTCGCGAACCACCGTAAATCCCAGCGGCTTCACGTGGGCTTCAACCGCGCCGCAGAGCTCGGCCAAACGCAGTCCGGCACGCGCCTGGTCGATGGCCGCATAGAGCGATTCCTCGGTGGCCTTCAGGAGACGTTTGGTCTCCGCGGGAATCTCGCCCACCGCGACCGTGGTCGCATTGTCTCCAATGAAGCCGTTTTTCACGATACCGACATCAATTTTGAGAATGTCCCCCGGTTGAATCCGACGTTGCCCGCCGATCCCGTGAACCACCTCCTCATTGACGGAAATACAAGTCTGACCCGGAAAGCCGCGGTAGCCAAAGAAGGCACTCTTGCACTCATGCTCACGCATCAGTTCCGCCGCGAGTTGATCGATCTCGCCCGTGGTCTTTCCCGGCTGCACCGCCTTGGTCAGATCCTGGAGGATCTGACTCGCAACCGCACCTGCGACCCGCATCTTGTCGATTTCCTGCGGCGTCTTGATCCGGATCTTATGCCTTCGGGCCATCTGATGTGATTCCTTGGACGGTCTTCAAAAGTGCCGCGGCCACCGTGTCCACTGGTGCCGTGGCGTCGCATCGGGTAAACCCTTCGACAGACGCATAACGCTCGATCACCGGCTGAGTGTGAAGTGAAAACTCATCGAATCGTGAGAGAAAGTTCTCCATGGAATCGTCCTTTCGCGGCCCCGCTTCACCGCCGCACTTCGGACATCGTCCCGACTCCGCCAGATCGGACTGCTGGCCCGACCAGCGACAATCCGGACATTCGACCCGACTTTGGATGCGCGCCATCAGCTCCGCCTTCGGCACCTCCAGGACGATGACTCCATCGATGCATTGTTGATGCCCCGCCAGCCAGTGTCTCAGGAAATCATCCTGGGCGATGGTCCGCGGAAATCCATCGAGCACCCATCCATTGCGGTGGGTTTCCAGCCAGGGTTCGATGATCGAATTCATCAAGCGGTCGGAGACGTAGCCCCCCCGCTCGAGGACCGGTTCGGCCTCTCTTCCGGCGGGCGTTCGATTTTCCACGGCCTCGCGCAGCAGGGCTCCGGTGCTGAGGTATGGGAGACCCAGCGCAGCCGCCAGGCGCCGACCCTGCGTCCCCTTGCCCGAAGCGGGAGGTCCGAGCAGGATCAGATGCGGGCCCATGGCGTCACTTGGCGATCCAAGCAATCGCTCCAATGATCAGCAGCACGCCAATGAACGCCCAGATGAGAACGATCGCCGTGCTCGAAGTTGGTCCGGTCGTGCCTTGGGAAAGGCGGTCGTAGCGGCCCTTGAGCTTTCCTTTTCGGAGGAAGCCGTCGTAGTGGCGCTGCAGCAGGTGGGTTTCCACCTGACGCATCACGTCGAGCACCACACCAACCAGAATCAGCAAACTGGTGCCGCCGAAGAATTGAAGCACCATCGATCCCGGTGGAAGTCCGACGATGGCGCCGACTGCCAGAGGCACACAGAAGATCAAGGTCAGGAAGATCGCTCCAGCGAAGGTGAGGCGAGTCATCGTGAAGTCGAGGAACTCGGCGGTTGGTTTGCCGGGACGCACCCCTGGGATGTAGCCCCCGTTGCGCTTCAGGTCTTCCGAGATCTGGGAAGGCTGGAACATCGTCGCCACCCAGAAGTAGGAGAAGAAGAAGATCAGCACCGCAGCAACGATGTAATACCAGGTGCCACCTAGGAGCGCGTCGGAGATGGCGCGGGACCATGGCTCGTTCGGGAAAATCTGGTTGAGGAGGATGGTTGGCAGGGTCAGCACCGCGGTGGCGAAAATGATCGGCATCACACCGGCGTAGTTGACCTTGAGCGGAAGGTACTGGGTCTGACCTCCGAACTGCTTGCGGCCGACCACGCGCTTGGCGTACTGGATCGCGATCCGGCGCTGGGCCTGGGTGATCGCGATGGTTCCGGCGATCACGATCAACAGCATGGCGATCATCACCACCAGCATCATGACCTCGAAGGTGCTGGCACCCTCGCGCTGCACGAAGTGCTGCCAAGTCTGGAACAGGGCTCCAGGCAGAGCCGCGATGATGTTGACCGTAATAATGATCGAGGTGCCGTTACCGATGCCCCGTTCGGTCATCTGGTCACCGATCCACATCAGCAAAAGCGTGCCGGCAACAATCGTCAGGACGGTAAGCGCCTGCCATGCCACGGTTGGATTAGGCACAAGGTCTCGTCCTAGATCCTGCATCACGGCACCGATGCCGTTCATGTAGGGGATGCTCTCCGGATTGAGCAGCGAGCGCGCCACAAAGATTCCCTGCACCAAGGCAATCCCGATGGTGATGTAGCGGGTGTATTGCGTGATCTTCTGGCGTCCGCCGTCCTCACGTGAGAGGCGCGAAAGCTTCGGCACCACCGCTGTCATCAACTGCACCATGATCGACGCCGAAATATACGGCATGATCCCCAGTGCAAAGACACCGGCCTGCTGGAGCGCGCCGCCGGAAAAGATTCCCAGAATCGCCTGAAGCCCCCCTGCCTGGGTCGCGTCTTGATTCTTCTTGGCCGCCTCCATCCACGCATCGATGACCGTGGCATCGACGCCGGGCAGAGTGACATGGACGCCGAGACGCACAATCACGATCATGGCGAGCGTGAACAGAATGCGGTCGCGGAGTTCGGGAACCTTCCAGGTGTTCGCGAATGCGGAAATCATGGGTGTCTTGGGTCGAAAAAGGGAGTGCTCGTCTTAACGCGTTAAGGAAGCGATCCATCGCTTCCTCAACAATTCAGGTATCAGGCCGCGCGAGACACTTACTCTGCAGCAGGTGTCTCCACGGTGCCGCCAGCCTTCTCGATCTTTTCACGAGCGGAAGCACTGATGGCATCAACGGCGATGGTCAGCTTCTTGCTGATCTCACCCTGACCAAGGACCTTGATGATGTCGGTATTGCGGCTGACAAGACCCTTCTCGCGAAGGATTTCCTCGTTGACCGTGGCACCATCGTCGAACCACTTGTCCAGCTGGGCAAGATTGACGACTGATACGGTGGTCTTGAAGTCCTTGTTGTTGAATCCCTTCTTGGGAAGACGGCGGTGAAGGGGCATCTGGCCACCTTCGAAGCCGGGACGGACGGAACCACCCGAGCGGGCCTTCTGGCCCTTGTTGCCCTTGCCACAGGTCTTGCCGAGGCCGGAGCTTTCGCCGCTACCGAGACGCTTGATCCGGTGCTTGGCGCCCTTGTTGGGCTTGAGAGTATGAAGTTTCATTTTCGCTTATGAGGTTGGACTTGAAGACATAAGACAGAAGACTGGACCCGGTTTGCGGTATCGATGGAAGATTCAAGTCTTCCGTCTTCTGTCTCGTCGTCTTCTGTCTTCAGATTAGATGGACTCTTTCTTCTTCTTGCCGCGGGACGAGAGGATCTGATCGCGGGTGCGGAGCAGTGAAAGCGCCTTGAGCGTTGCTTTGACCACGTTCGCGTGATTCTGGGAACCGAGGGACTTGGCAAGCACGTTGCGGATACCCACCGCTTCGCAAACGGCACGGACACCGCCACCGGCGATGATACCCGTTCCCGGAGAAGCAGGCTTGAGCAGCACTTTACCACCACCGTATTCGGCATAGATTTCGTGAGGAATCGTTCCGTCCACGATGTTCATTTTCTCCAGCTGCTTGCGGCCGGACTCGCTGGCCTTGCGGATGCAGTCCGCCACTTCGTTCGCCTTGCCGTAGCCGAGGCCGACTTTGCCTTCCTTGTCGCCGATGACGACGAGCGCGGAGAAGCTGAAGCGACGACCACCTTTGACGACCTTGGCGCAGCGGTTGATGAAGACGACCTTCTCGGTCACTTCCTTACCGTCGACCATGGGTGCGGCACGCTCTTCACGCGGACGGCCCCGACCGCCACCGCGGCCTTGACCGAAAGGAGGACGACCGCCTTGGCCGCCTTGGCCTCCGCGATTGTGGCCCTGACCATCGGAACCGGCGACCGGTCCAATGTCGCCACCTTGCCCCGTTTTCGGAGCTTCAGATGGGGCGGGAGTTGCAGGAGAGGCAGGAGTTGAATCGTTTGTCACCATGACAGATAGGGTCGTAAATTAGAACTTGAGGCCTGCTTCGCGGGCTGCTTCAGCAAGAGCTTTGATCTTGCCGTGATAGAGATGACCGCCGCGGTCAAAGACCACTGCGCTGACTTGGGCTTCCTTGGCGCGTTCGGCGACAAGCTGACCAACAGTTGCGGCACAAGCAACGTTCGATGCGGACTTCTCGACGGATTTGTCGAAAGTCGAGGCAGACGCGAGGGTTCTGCCGGCGGAATCGTCGATGACCTGGGCGTAGATGTGCTGATTCGAATAGTGAACGGCGAGGCGTGGACGCTCGGCGGTGCCGAGGACCTTCCTGCGGATCCGCTTGTGGATCCGGTTGCGCACGTCCTTGCGATTGAGATGGCTCATGATATTTGGATGGGTGCGTGTTGTTATTTGCCGACGCTCTTGCCTTCCTTCCGGCGGACACGTTCTCCGGCGTAGCGAACACCCTTGCCCTTGTAAGGTTCAGGCGGATAGTAGTTGCGGACTTCGGCAGCGAACTGACCGACCATCTGCTTGTCGATGCCTTCCACCTTGATCTTGGTGTTGTCGGCGACGCTGACGGTAAGTTCCGATGGGATGGGGTGAAGGATCGGGTGCGACTTACCAAGGGCAAGGTCGAGGTCCTTGCCCTTGACGGCGGCACGCATACCGACTCCAAGGATTTCAAGTTCCTTAACAAAGCCTTCGGAGACGCCGATGATCATGTTGTGGACCAGACTGCGAACGGTGCCGTGAAGGGCACGATGCTCGCGAAGGTCGGATGCACGGCTAACGACGACCTCGCCGTCTGCGGTACTGACATCGACGCCGCGTGGCAAATCGAAGCTTAGCTTTCCTTTCGGGCCATCGACATTGACCTGACGGCCGTCGACGCTGAGCTTTACCTTATCCGGCAAAGCGATGGGTTTGACTCCAACTCGTGACATGGTGGTTTGTTCCTTTCTCGTGTTGGGGTTTACCAGATATTGGCGAGGATTTCTCCGCCGAGACTGGAACGCTTGGCGGCCATGCCGGACATCACACCCTTGGGGGTGGAGACGACAGCGATGCCAAGTCCGTTGAGAACTCGTGGAATGTCATTGGCGCCGGAGTAAACCCGGCGACCTGGCTTGGAGACGCGCTTGAGGTCGGTGAGGACCGGGCGACCATCGACGAAGCGAGGCTTGACCTTGATTTCAGGATACTTGTCGGTCGTGACGACCTCGTAGCTCCAGATGTATCCCTCTTCCTGGAGAACCTTGGCAATGTCAGCCTTGATTCGGGAAAAGGGTGCGGAAAATTCTTCGTTACCGGCGCGGCAGCAATTCTTGAAGCGCGTCAGGAAGTCGGAAATAGGATCGGAGAGAACGGCCATGATGGTGTTTCTATAAAGGTTTCTGGGGGTTCTCAGGCAGCAGCGCCTTCGGCTGGCTCATCCTTCTTGAGGTCGCGATACGGCATGCCCAGCTCGGCGAGCAAGGCGCGGCCCTCGGCGTCGGTATTCGCGGATGTCACGAAGATGATGTCGAAGCCGATCTGGCGCTTGATTTGATCGAGCTCGATTTCAGGGAAAATCGTCTGATCGGCGAAGCCAACGGCGTAATTGCCGCGGCCATCAAAGCTCTTCGAACCGATTCCGCGGAAGTCACGGATGTTCGGAGCGGTCACGTTGATGAAGCGGAAGAGGAACTCCCACATGCGGGCACCACGGAGGGTGACACGTGCTCCGAGCGGCTCACCGATGCGGAGTTTGAAGTTCGCAACCGCCTTCTTCGAGAAGGTGATCGAGGGGCGCTGTCCGGTGATCTTGGCGATCTCGGCGACGGCGTCGTCAACGGCGACCTTGCGGTCGGGGGCCTTGCCCATGCAGGTGGTGACCACGATCTTCTCGAGGGTCGGGACCTGGTGGGGATTCGTGTAGCCGAGCTTCTTGGTCAAAGCCGGAACTACCTCCTCCTTGTACTTTTTCTGTAGGATTGGTGTGCTCATTCTGTTTTAGCGGGTCAGCGCTTGTTGTTACGCTTAAGCGCGGGCAGTGATCATCGGGCGACCGGAGTCACCCGCGGAACTCAGCCCAGTTTCTTTACATTGGAAATGTGGACGGGACCGTCTTCCTCTACGATACCACCCTCAGGGTTGGCTTCGGTCGGACGGACAGCTTTCTTGATCTTGCGGGCGCCTTCGACGATCACCTGCTGTTTGGCGGCGTTGACCACCATCACGGTGCCACGCTTGCCCTTGTGGTTGCCGGCGATGATTTCAACTTCGTCGCCCTTCTTTACGTGAGTCTTCATGGGAAAATCTGCGTTCTTTGGTTTAGAGCACCTCGGGAGCGAGGGAAACAATCTTCATGAATTGCTTCTCGCGGAGTTCACGGGCCACAGGACCGAAGATCCGGGATCCACGTGGGTTGTTGTCCTTGTCGATGATGACGATGGCATTGCCATCGAAGCGAAGGATCGAACCATCGGTGCGGCGGATTGGTGCGGCGGTACGGACGACCACGGCCTTGACGACGGATCCCTTCTTGACCGCTGCGGTCGGGATCGAGTCACGGATGTGGGCGGTGATGATGTCGCCGACGTCAGCGCTGCGTGAGCGCTTGCCGAGGACACCGATCATCTTGGCGGTCCGGGCACCGGTATTATCGGCGACCTTCACAAGGGATTCCATTTGGATCATGGCGGTAGTAGGAAAAAGCTGAAATCTGAAATGCTGAAATCTGAAATGGGGCGGACCAAGGTCAGCTTTCCCGTGTTTCAGCTCTCAGCTTTTCTAAGGCGTTAGTGAGTGAGGACTTCCTGAAGCGCCCAGCATTTGAGCTTGGACACAGGTTTGGTTTCGACGATGCGCACCTTGTCTCCGATCTGGGCCTCGCCCTTCTCGTCGTGCACATAGTACTTCTTGGAACGCTTCACGATTTTGTTGAAGCGTGGGTGAGGAACACGGGCAACGTGCTCGACCACGAGGGTCTTGTTCATCTTGTTGGAAACCACCACGCCGACGCGTGTCTTGCGAAGGTGGGGACGGGATTCCTGTTCGGTCTCGCTCATGGAAGAAATTGGTTAATGGATTAGTCGGCTCAGGCCTTGTTGAGGCGTGCTTTCAGGTAGGTCATCACCCGTGCGGTATCGCGACGGACGATGCGGATCCTGGCGGAATTCTCAAGCTGACCGGTGGTCTGCTGGAGGCGGAGATTGAAGGCTTCTTCCTTGAGGTCGCGAAGTTTGGCTTCGAGTTCCTTGATGGTAAGTTCACCCAGCTTGTTCTTGGTCGTGGCCATGGCTGCAATAAATTTCGGTTACACTCAGGAGTGCGGATTACGGACAACAAAACGGGTCGAGATGCCGAGCTTGTAGGAGGCGAGGCGCATGGCTTCGCGGGCCTGGGATTCCGGCACTCCGGAGACTTCGAAAAGCATGTTCCCGGGACGGATTACGGCGACCCAGCCTTCAACGGCACCCTTACCCTTACCCATCCGGGTTTCAGGAGGACGCGAGGTGATCGACTTGTGAGGAAAGATCCGGATCCAGACTTTTCCCTTACGTTTCAGAAAGCGGTTGATCGCAATACGGCAAGCTTCGATCTGACGGTTGGTCATCCATCCGCGTCCGAGCGATTGGAGACCGAAGTCACCGAAGGCAACGGTGGTTCCACGTTGGGCGTTGCCGGAGCGGCTTCCGCGGTGCGATTTACGGAACTTCGTCCGTTTTGGCATCAATGGCATGTCTTAGTCCTCCTTGGAAAGTTAGTGTTTACGGGAAATTCAGGCTTGTGGGGCTGGAGCCGGTGTCGGCGCAGGACCGGGGCGGTTGCCACCTCCGCCACCACCATCGTTCTGGCGCGGGCGACGTGGACCACGACGGTCGTTGCGGTCACCACGTGGGGATGGTCCCTCGTCGGCACCTTCCTTTTTGTTGACCCAGCATTTGACGCCGATGATTCCATAGACGGTGCGGGCTTCGGCGAAACCGTACTCGACGGGCACACGAAGGGTTTGCAGTGGCACCTTGCCTTCGCGGTAAACCTGCGAGCGGGCGATGTCCGCACCACCAAGGCGACCGGCAACACGAAGACGGATACCTTCTGCCCCAAACTCCATGGCGGTCTGGACGGCACGCTTCATGGCGCGGCGGAAGGAAATACGGCGCTCAAGCTGAACGGCGACCTGCTCGGCGACGAGCTGGGCATCGAGCTCCGGCTTGCGGATCTCGATGATGTCGATCTTCACCTGCGAGTCCTTGCAGACCTTGCCGAGGTCCTTGGTCATGCGCTCGATCTCGGATCCCTTGCGGCCGATGATCAGACCAGGACGCGAGGTGTGGAGGGTGACACGAACGCTTGCCCAGGCACGCTCGATGACGACCTTGGAAATGGCGGCGAACTGGAGGCGCTCGGTGAGATACTTGCGGATCTTGAGATCTTCGTGAAGCTTCTCGGTATAATCCTTGCCGGATGCATACCACTTGGAACGCCAGTCCTTGTTGACTGCGAGGCGGAAACCGATGGGGTTGACTTTTTGGCCCATAATAAATTCGTGTTAGGAGTCTTGATCAGGCTTCGGCCTTCTTGGAAACGTGGAAGCGCTTGGGTTTGGCTTCCTCTTCAGGGGCTTCGGCGAGTGTGATGAAAATGTGGCTGGTGCGCTTGATGATGGCTCCGGCGGAACCACGGGCACGGGGCTTGTGGCGTTTCATGGTCGGTCCGGCACCGATCACGGCTTCCTTGACGATCAAGGTGTCGACATCGAGCGAGAAGTTGTTCTCGGCATCGGCGATCGCCGTCTTGAGGGTCTTGTTGATCAGCTGGGCAGACTTCTTCGGAGTGAAGGTGAGGATGTCCAGTGCGACGGAGACAGGGAGTCCCTGAATTTCGCGGGCGACGTCACGAGCTTTCTTGGGAGAGACGCGAACGTGTTTGGTGATGCTTTTAACTTCCATCGGAATCGGAGGTGAGAAGGTTGCTGGGTGCCGGGGTGGCGGATTATTCGGTTTCTAAAATGGCGAGGTCTCCGAGTCTCACGGGGCCTTGATTGGCATCGAGAGTCTCGACAAAAGCACCGGAGATCGAGCGACGGACGTCGGCAATGATCGCGGTACCATAGGATTGGTCGCCCCGGAAGAGGCGGTAGTTGGTTCCGATCCGAGTCCCCTGTTTGTCTCCAATATTGAGGACAAGCAGGCCGCTTTCGGGATCGATGCTCATGACCTTGGCGCGATTCGCGGTGCCGGCTTGAGTTGCGGGGGCGGGCTTCTGGCGCAGTCCGAGGACTTCGTCAAGCTCCCGCATGGCGGTTTCGAGGCGAAGCCGTGAATCCGGATCAGCGGCGACCGCTGTTCTGAGGTATTCGGTGACGACGCCACTGAGTTGCATGGCGCCACTTTCCAGTCGCGCAATGCGCTCGTTGAGGATCTGAATGTCGGCGGTGGCCTGGATCAGGCGTTCATCGCCGCCATTGAGAAGGTCACGTCCGAGCGCTTCAAGGTGACGGCGCACCTGGGCGAGTTGTTCGGAAGCTTCCTTTTCGGCGCGGTTCGCGGATGCGATCCCCTGCTCCAGAGCCTTGTTGCGTCGTTGGAGTTCTCCAATGATGCTTTCGAGCTCGGCATTGTCCACTTGAGCCAGGCACGCACCGGTCCCCAACAGCAGCCCCAGGGCGGCGGTCGTGAAGGATCGGATGATGGTGCGAGAGAACATGGCGGGGATGCGAATAAGCGGGATCCTATTTCTTACCGATGCCTCCGTGAGCACGGAAGATGCGGGTCGGGGAAAACTCACCGAGCTTGTGGCCGACCATGTTTTCCGTGACATACACGGGAACGAAGGTCTTGCCGTTGTGCACCGCGAAGTTCAAACCGACAAAGTCAGGTGTGATCATGGAAGCGCGGCTCCAGGTCTTGATCGGCTTCTTGTCATCGGCCGCAACGGCCTTGTCGATCTTGGCCAGAAGCTTCTGGTCAATGTAGGGGCCTTTCTTAAGGGAACGTGGCATGATTCAGTAATTCTTGGAGGTTTGACTTAGCGCTTCTTCTTACGGCGCTCGATGATGAAGGTGCCGGTTGGCTTCTTCGGCTTGCGGGTCTTCTGTCCCTTCGCATGGCCCCATGGGCTGAGAAGGTGCTGACGACCACCACCGGACTTGGACTTGCCCTCACCACCACCGTTCGGGTGATCGACGGGGTTCATGCACATGCCGCGGACGGTCGGGCGAACGCCCTGCCAGCGTGAACGACCGGCCTTACCGGAAACCTCGTTCATGTGATCGCGGTTTCCGACGGTGCCGATGGTGCAAAGGCAATTGGCATTGAAGCGGCGGATCTCTCCGGACGGCATCTTGACCAGCGCCCACTCGCCTTCCCGGTTGGAGAGGATCGCCTGCTGTCCCGCGGCACGGGCGACCTTGCCGCCGTTTCCTGGGATCAGTTCGATGTTGTGGATCGCGGTTCCAAGCGGCACGTTGCGCAGTTGCATCGCGTTGCCGACCTTGGGAGGTGTGTTGTCACCGGAGATGACGCTTGCTCCAACTTCGAGACCGGCAGGAGCGAGAATGTAGCTCTTCTGTCCGTCCTTGTATTCGAGCAGGGCAATGCGGCAAGTACGGTTCGGATCGTACTCGATTCCGACGACCTTGGCAGGCATGTCGTGCTTGCGGCGCTTGAAGTCGATCAGGCGGTAGTGACGCTTGGCACCACCACCGATGTGACGGGTGGTGATGCGTCCGGTGTTGTTCCGGCCGCCGCTCCTCTTCAGGGGCGAAAGCAGGGACTTCTCCGGAGTCTTCTTGGTGATTTCCTCGAAGGACGGCAGCACTTTGTAGCGCTGTGGTGGTGTCAGGGGTTTGAACTCTTTGAGAGGCATGGCTCGTTAAAGGGTTGCGCGGTTAAGCCGGTGAAAAATTAAACAAGATCGAGGGTTTCACCCGCCTTGAGGCGGACGATGGCCTTCTTCCAATGGGCGGTGCGTCCAGCGTCGGCACGACGTTGGCGCTTCAACTTGCCGGACTGATTGAGAGTCCGGACGGCGACGACCTTCTTTTCGAGCAGTTGCTCGACGGCACGCTTGATTTCGAGCTTGTTGGCCCGTGGGTCGACTTCGAGAACAACGTCGTTGTTCTGCTCGTTGAGCATCGTTGCCTTTTCCGAGACGCGGACGTTTTTGATGACTTTATAGAGATCTTTCATGGCGCTTTCTGCGGAAAGGATTAGGCGGTGCGAGCCGCGAGGGTTTCCAACGAGTCCTCGACGAGGAGCACGGTGTTGGCGTGGAGAAGTTCTTCGACATTGACGCTGTCAGCGGTGCGAAGCTCGGCCCATTGCACATTGCGGCCGGCGAGGTAGGTCTGCTCGTCAAAGCTTTTGGCGATGATCAGCACCTTGCGGGCTTCGGCTTCGGCGGAAACCGTCGAAATGAAGGACTTGGTTTTACCGTCGGCAATCGAGAACGATGGCAGCACCTTGAGCGTGCCGGCTTCGATGATGTCGGCAAGCACGCGGCGCAGCGCAAGGCGGCGGACGGTCTTGGTGACATGCTTCGAGTAGTCGCGGGGACGCGGACCGAAGACCGTGCCACCACCGACAAAGATCGGTGCTCGCTTGTCACCGTGACGAGCACCACCGGTGCCCTTCTGGCGATAGATCTTCTTGTTGTTGCCGCGGACTTCTCCACGGGTCTTGGTGCAGGCGGAACCGGTGCGGCGGTTGGCGCGGTAGGCGGTGACGAGGTCGTGCACGGCCTGGGAGCCCTTGCCCTTGTCGGCGAGGACGATGTTGGCGCTGGCAGCGTCGTCAGTAGTGAAAGTTTTCGCGGACATGGTCGGAAATCGTTTCTAAGTTTTATGAAGGAAGCTTATGCGCTCGGAAGCGGCTTCTTCTTGGCAGGACGGATGGTGATGTAGGATCCCTTGGTTCCTGGGAGGGATCCACGAACGAGAATCACATGATCCTCAGGACGTACGGCGACGACCTTGAGATTCTGGGTGGTGCGGCTGTCGGTTCCCATGTGTCCGGGCATTTGCTGACCCTTCCACACGCGGCCTGGTGTCGAACCAGCACCAATGGCACCTGTTCGGCGGTGCATCATGTGACCGTGGGTCATCTTGAGGCCACCAAATCCATGACGGCGAACCGCACCTTGGAAACCTTTGCCTTTGGTCGTGCCGATCACGTCGATCCACTGACCAGCGGAGAAGATTTCCGCACCGGGATGTTCCGTGGGAAGCTCTTCGCCTTCGGCGAAACGGAATTCCTTCACCCATTGCTTGGGAGCGGAACCGTGCTTCTTGAAGTGACCCAGGAGAGGCTTGGACACACGCTGTTCCTTCTGGTCGTTGTAACCAACTTGAACGGCGTTGTATCCGTCGCTTTCGACGGTCTTCGTCTGGAGAATGGTGTTGCCGCCAACTTCGACGACGGTCACCGGGATCATGGCCTGACTTTCCTCGTCAAACAGACGAGTCATGCCGAGCTTCTTACCGAGTATACCTAGAGACATTGCTTTAAAGGGAATTGAAATTGAGATGTGAGTTATTCTGGTGAGGCAACTCAGATACGGATGGCGATGTCGACACCAGCGGGCAGGTTGAGCTTCTTCAGCTCATCCACCGTGCGGGCAGTTGGATCAACGATGTCCAGCACGCGCTTGTGGGTGCGGATTTCAAACTGTTCGGCCGACTTCTTATTGACGTGCACGGAGCGGTTCACGCTGAACTTTTCAATGCGGGTCGGAAGCGGAATCGGTCCAGCGACCTTGGCACCGGTGCGTTTGGCGGTCTCGACAATCTCCACAGCGGAGCGGTCGATCGCACGATGGTCGAATGCCCGGAGGCGGATGCGGATCTTCTGGTTTTGCATGGCGAAAAAGGTGTTGGCGGTTGGTGAGAGTTGGTGACTGGAGGAATCAGTAATCGTTGATGATTTCTTCGACGATGTTCGGAGGAACCTGCTCGAAATGGGATGGGGTCATCGAATACGAGGCGCGGCCCGATGAGAGTGTGCGGACGGCCGTGGAGTAGCCAAACATCTCCTTGAGAGGGACGGCGGCGTGAACCACGGCGAGCTTTCCCTTGGTTTCGATTTCCCCGATCTGTCCACGACGGCGACTGAGGTCACCCATGACGTCGCCCTGGTAGTCATCCGGAGTGGAAACTTCGACACCCATGATGGGCTCGAGCAAAATGGGATTGGCCTTCTTGAAGCCGTCACGCATCGCGAAGATGGCGGCCATTGTGAAGGCGTTCTCGTTCGAGTCGACTTCGTGAAAGGAACCACCGAGAAGGTCCACATGGACATCAACCACGGGATAACCGGCGACGAATCCGTTGCTCATCGATTGCTCGACTCCCTTGATGACCGAGTTGTGAAACTCCTTGGGAATTTCGCCACCGACGATCTTGTTTTCGACGGAAAGACCCTTGCCCTTTTCGTTCGGCTTCATGTGAAGCTTCACGTGGCCATACTGACCTTTGCCGCCGGACTGCTTGATCAGCTTGCCTTCACCATTGGCTTCACCAGTGATGGTTTCACGGTAGGCGATCTGCGGGGCACCGGTGTTTGCCTCGACTTTAAATTCGCGTCGAATGCGGTCGATGATGATGTCCAGATGGAGCTCACCCATGCCTGAAATGATGGTTTGGCCTGTGTCCTCGTCGGTCTTGACGGCGAAGGTCGGATCCTCTTCGGAAAGTCGCACCAACGCGAGGGCAAGCTTTTCCTGATCGGCTTTGGTCTTCGGCTCAACGGCCATCGAGATGACCGGCTCCGGAAACGTTGGAGGCTCGAGAACGACATCGTGACCGACGGCGGCAAGCGTATCACCGGTCTGGACATTCTTGACACCGACCATGGCGGCGATGTCGCCGGCGTAACAGGCGTCGATGTCGGTATGCTGGTCCGACTGGATGCGGATCAAGCGACCGACTCGCTCACTCTTGCGAGTGCGCGGGTTGTATATCATGTCGCCCTTCTTCACCACTCCTGAGTAGACACGGAAGAAGACGAGTTTACCGACATACTTGTCAGCCCAGAGTTTGAAAGCGAGCGAGCAGAACTTCTCATTGTCGCTGGTATGAACCTCGATCTGATGATCTTCGTCTTCGGGGTCCATGCCAACGGCACAGGGAATGTCGAGCGGGCTCGGGAGGTAATCGACGACGGCATCAAGCAGGAACTGGACACCCTTGTTTTTGAATGCGGAGCCACCGGCTACCGGAATAATCTGGTTGCTGGTGGTGGCGCGGCGCAGGGCGAGTTTGAGATCCCCCTTGCTGATCGGCTCCTCCATCACGAACTTTTCACCGAGCTCTTCGTCAACACTGACAACGGCTTCGAGAAGTTCCTCGTAGGCAAGATCGGCAATCTCCTGCTGCTCGGCGTCGAGATCCTTGATTTCGTAGGTCGAACCAAAAGTGGCGTCGTCGATAAAGTAGACCGCCTTCTTGTTGACCACATCGATCTGACCACGGAGGTCATCCTCCGAACCGATCGGGATCAGGATGCGGACGGCGTTCGCACCGAGCTTCTCCTTGATCTCTTCGAACACGCTGTCGAAGTCGGCGCCGACGCGATCCATCTTGTTGACGAAGACGATGCGCGGAACATTATACTTGGTGGCCTGACGCCAGACCGTCTCTGTCTGAGGTTGGACACCGGCGACACCGCAGAAAACGACGACGGCACCGTCCAGGACGCGCAGTGAGCGTTCAACTTCAGCGGTAAAATCGACGTGACCAGGCGTATCGATGATGTTGATCCGCTGCTTCTCGTCGACGAAAGACTTGGTGATCCCCTCTTCTTCACGCTGCCACCATTCGGTGGTCACGGCGGCGGAGGTGATCGTGATGCCACGCTCGCGTTCCTGCTCCATCCAATCGGTCGTGGCGGCACCATCGTGCACCTCACCGATCTTGTGGATCATCCCGGTATAGAAGAGAATCCGCTCGGTGAGCGTCGTCTTGCCTGCGTCGATGTGCGCGGCAATCCCGATGTTCCTTGTCCGCTCAAGCGGAAAGGCACGGTCAGGACTGTTTGGATTCGCGGACATCGGATGAAGACGGTTCTAAAGAAGACAATCGGGAGACTTAGAAACGGAAGTGGGCGAAGGCGCGGTTGGCCTGGGCCATCTTATGAACGTCGTCCCGCTTGCGAACGGCGCTGCCTTGGTTGTTGGCGGCATCCTTGATTTCGTTGGCGAGGGCAACATGCATTGGAGTTCCTTTGCGGCCGCGGGCGAAACCCACGATCCAGCGCAAAGCGAGTGACTCGGAACGTGCCGGATCGACTTCAAGCGGCACCTGATAGGTGGCGCCACCCACGCGGCGGCTCTTGACTTCAACGCGTGGCTTGGAGTTCTCGATCGCACGAGTCACGACTTCGAGAGGGTCGACGGTATCGACTCCTTCGTTAGCCTTCTCGATGGCGGCATAGACGATTCGCTCCGCGAGGGAACGTTTGCCGTCGTTCATCACCTTGCAGATGAGGTGACCGACGAGAGGGCTGTCGTAACGTGAATCGCGACGATCAGGCTTTTTGAATGTGCGCTTGCGGCGTGACATAATGAAAAGTGTTTGGAGTCAGAAATTACTTCTTCTTGGCATCACCTTCCTTCGGGCGCTTGGCACCGTACTTCGAGCGAGCCTGGCGACGCTTGTCGACGCCGAGAGTATCAAGAGCACCACGAACGATGTGGTAGCGAACCCCTGGAAGATCCTTCACTCGTCCACCGCGAACGAGGACGATGGAGTGTTCCTGGAGGTTGTGACCTTCACCGCCGATGTAGGCGATGACTTCAAAGCCATTGGTCAAGCGGACCTTGGCAACTTTGCGGAGAGCCGAGTTCGGCTTCTTCGGCGTGCGGGTCATCACTTGAAGGCAGACGCCACGACGTTGCGGGCAATTTGCCATCGCCGGTGATTTCGATTTCTCGACCGGGACGTGACGTCCTTTGCGGACGAGCTGGTTAATAGTCGGCATAGATTCCTGCGGGGTTCGGTATTTTTCGCGTGATGAGGCGCACCGAGGACCGGCGAGATTTCCCTCGCAGGAGCCTGTTTTCCGGTGCTGCACCCGATAGTTAGTAAGATTTTCGTAGCAACTTGCCTCTCGATCGAGGCGGCAGGCCGCGCTGTGGGGGCGGCGAACTTAGTCATCGATCCCAAGCTGACAAGTCCTATTTTGGACTTTTTTTTGGTCCTGAAACCCTCTAATTTTCGAGGTATTTCAGGGATCCGTGATAGTTCGCAATCTGGCGAAGCGACCTGACCCAAGCCCTCACCAACTCCAGCTCCTACGATTCGAAATCGGGGAACAGGCCCGCGAACTTGGATTTTAACCAAATCGGCAACAAAACGCTCAAAAAGTCGCGAAACTCGACATCCTCGGTCGCCGGTTTACAGTGTAAACACAAAAAACCATTGCCCCCCCCCAAAAATGGGGATATTAAGGCCCGACAAAGTATGCACAACATATCTCCCTACTTCGATTCCATGAAGCCGTCAGAGGTAGAACCACTCACGCTCTGAGGCTACTGCCAGTTTTTTCCATTCTGCTCCATCCGCCAAAAGCCCACTTCGAATGAAAACCCATAGAATTCGATTCTCTCGACCTACCGGCCAACCGCAAGGTTTCGCCCTCCTCGTCACCATCACCATGATGGTTCTGCTTGCCCTGCTCGCTGTGGGGCTGCTTTCGCTCTCTACGGTGGCGCTGCGCTCCGCTTCGCAGGCGGACGCCATGGCAACCGCTCAAGCAAACGCCCGTATGGCGCTGATGATGGCAATTGGTGAGTTGCAAAAGAATGCAGGCCCCGACCAACGCGTCACCGCACGCGCCGATGTTATTGATGAGAATATCGCCAATCCGCGCCTCGCGGGTGTCTGGGAATCATGGGACATTGATGCGACACAGCCGCCATCAGCGTCTGACTACGAGCCAAGCAAGCGAAACGAGCGCTTTCTCGGATGGTTGACTTCCAGCCTAGGAGGCAAGGCGGCGGATGAGATCGATTTTGCCAACCAAACTCCAACCGATCCTGCGATCCTTTGGGGTGAGGGTTCCCTTGGCGACCAGGCCACCGCCGCGGACATCGTCAGAGCCTCGAAAGTTCCCACCACGTCGGGGTCCGGGGCCTTCGCGTGGGCCGTGATGGACGAGGGCGTCAAGGTTCGGATCAACACTCCCTACAACACGGATTCGAATTCGAAAGGCCAGCAATCCGCCCAATTGGGGGCGGGTCAGCGACCCAATACCTCCGCCATCCCAGGCCTCGATGGGCTCGAACGTGAATTCTTCCAAACTGATTCTTCGGAATATGCCACGATCAAGAAAGGGATCAGCCGCATGTCGATGGAACTCGCGGTGGAGAAACTTGCCAGCGGCACAGGTGATAATTTGAAGCAGCTCACCCACGATGTCACGACCTCTTCCGTCGGTTTGCTCACCAATACCGCAAAAGGAGGACTCAAGGAGGATTTCAGTATGCTGGCCAACAGTGAAGTGCTGCCCGATCCTTACGATAAAGAAAAAGGAGTATATGCCACCTTGCTCGGCATGAATGCCTCCGAGGCACCCTCCGATCCGCGCTGGGAGTCTCTCCACGAATTGTCGCGACTCCATTCGAACACCGAGCTTGTCAGCGCCACGAATGGCGTGCCCGTGTTGCAGGCGACGACTCCCAAAAATTGGGTCGCCTCAAAAGGTTCCCGCTCGACTTCCAATGATCGTGGCATCGTCAACCGCGAACCCCCACCCGGCCTGACCCTCCTTCCGGCAGTCGCCAAGGTTCAAGTGGTCTTCAGTCTCCTGACTCGGGATATCTACCGATATCCAAAGGTAAGCGATTTGACCCCGAAGCCTCGGGGTGCGAGCGCGGCCGAAGAAAATAGGGGTGATGTTAGGATTCACAATCCTTGGGCAGGCAATTTTGCAGGATCAAATTATGACTACCTCCTCCATCTGCTCTACACGCCGGTGGTCACTCTCCACAATCCCTACAACGTCGCTTTGGAGTTCAGCGATCTGAAAGTCGTCTTCGGAAATGTTCCTTTCGGCCTTCAAGTCATCCGCAATGGTGAGGCACAAACGACCGAGCTGGCCGCTCTGGACACCATGTATTCCAAAGGAGAGAGAGGTCAGATCACCAAACGCTTTGGCATGAGCCTCTACACGAACGGCGGGTCAAGCAGCCGCCCACGTGTCGGCGAATCCACATTCAGAATGCTCCCGGGAGAAGTGATCCTCTTCTCCCCTTACCTCGATCCGAACCAAACATGGAATAACCAGGCCGGAAGCGCCGACAGCATTGCCGACTGGGATGCTGCAGGCACAAAGACTCATTCGATCAAAGGGATTCCCGGATGGCGTGGAGACGGCCTCGGATTCGACCTCGATTGGTTTTGTCCGGCCCCAATCCGCGTCAGCAGCGTTGAGCTGGAAGGTCGCAAGAGAATGGACCGTGGAGGCTGTATCGGTGCCAAGGCCGACGATGAGTTCAGCGTGAAGTTTGCTCCTCTTAGCGTTCCTGGTCTGAGCGACAACAAGTTCACCGTGGAGATTTTCGCAAAGACCAGCGGAAGGATTCAGACATCCTCGGCCGTGATCGAACTAGATTACAATTCTCCCACCGGACTTCAGGACACCCTTCTAGGCAACGACGGAAGCCTCACTTTCCCAAAAGATGGCACGATCAATACGATGGAGATGCACTCCCACAGTGAGACGAGGCTCAAGGACAACCTCACCATCAAGCCATTCGCCATCGTCAGCGCCCAAGCCAAGACCACATCTGGCGGACTTGATCCCGGCAGCGAAGAAGGCGAGCTCGCCACCAAACCATGGTGCTTCGGACATGCCAATATTGCCGCCTCCTCAGGCAATATCGTCTCCGAACACCCTGCGAATCACTCACATGAGTTCTCTTTCCAACGGCTTGAAAGCGGGACCGACAACCTGCTCCAATTTGACCCAGGCACTGGCCGGGGAAATTTCATCAGCGGAATCACGGGTGACTACGGCACGAAGTTTGGCGTCCAGTACGACATTCCAATCGCGCCACTCCAGACGCTTGTCGGCTTGAATGCCGCCAACCCAGGAGGGTCTTCCGGTTATCTTCCACGCTTTGCCCAACCCATCGGCAATTCATGGGCCCATCCCATGCTGAACCCATCAGATGTATCAACGAGCGGAAACGAGTATCCCTACCTCGACCACTCGTTCCTTCTCAACCTTGCCCTCTACGACCGGTTCTATTTCTCGGGACTCGCCGCACAAGAAGGTGACTTCGATTCCGGGGCAAGCATGGAGGCTCTGGCTCAGAACTTCGTCGACGGTGAGCCACTGAGCGATCCCCGTTTCAAGTTTTACCATCCCGATGGCAGACTCCCTTCAGAGTTTGTCGACGATGTCATCGGAGAAGACGATGCCCACAAGCAAGTGGCCGCCTGGCAGGTGATGAACGGAGCCTTCAATATCAATTCGACTTCGGTCTCCGCATGGAAAGCGATGCTTGGGTCCATTCATGATACCAACGCCATCTTCAATCAACTCGACAAGGCTGGCGAGTCCTCGGCTTTCGCCGAACTTCCCAAAACAGACGTCAGTGCCAATGAAGCACGAATCAGTCGCTTCCGTCTGCCGGTCAGTGAATCCGAGATCGATGGTGCGGACCCCATTGATGCCTACTGGCTCGGGCCACGGGAATACAGCGATGACGAACTCGAACTCCTCGCCGAAAATATCGTGGAGCAGGTTCGCGAACGTGGCCCCTTCCTTTCGATGGCAGAATTCGTAAATCGCCGTCTCGGTTCCGATGAAACCGCCCAACGCGGAGCCCTGCAACAGGCGATCGACGATTCGAAGCTGAATGAGGATTTCGCCAATCTTGCGAATGCCGGATTCGAAATCGACCAGGCCGAGGTCGCCGACTACCGCTACGAGAACCCTGAAGCAGGGATCGGCTCAAGCTATCAGGGAGCACCCGGATACCTCAGCCAAGCGGATCTCCTTTCCGTGCTTGGCAATGCCGCCACACCTCGTTCCGACACCTTCACGATCCGTGGATACGGCGAAGCTCGTGACGCAGGGGACCGCATCATCGCTTCAGCCACTTGCGAAGCTATCGTGCAGCGCGTTCCGGAATACGTGGACTCACGCGACACAGCCGACGTTCAGCCTGGCGATCTATCAAGCGAAGCCAATAAGAACTTTGGCCGCCGCTTCCTGATTACCTCGTTCCGTTGGCTGGCAGCGAATGAGATTTGAGATCGACCAAAGATTCTCAATTCCTATCCTGCTCCGTCTTATGCGAATTCTCATTTCCCTGCTGATCCTTCTCAGTCCTTCGATCAGTTTTGCTCAGGGCAAGTCTGAGGAGGGTCGCCAAGTTCAATGCCGTTTCCTCTCATTCGGGTCAAACGGCAAGCAATCCGCGCTCAATGCGTCGGCACCGGGAGGGGACAAAATCCCCTGCCCCCTCAGCGCCAGCAGGATCTCCGATCCGATCGTATGCATCGCGCTCGACAACAAGATCAACTTCACCTCCCCGGATGATGCAACGCTGCAGGCAGTGGCAACGATTCCATCCGGAGTCCGTTCTGCCATCCTGATTTTCCTCCCCGCGTCCAAGTCGGCGCCACTTCCATGGAAGGTGATCACGATCAATGACTCGGCCAAAGGCTTTCCTCCAGGTGGGGCCTTGGTTGCCAATTTCCACAAGGGTGACATCCGTTACATCATCGGAGAACACAAGGGAGCTCTTCATCAGGCGGATACCAAAACCTATGCCATGCCCACGAAGCGCGATTCGTTCAATATGGCCCCCGTGATTTTCGAATTTCAGCAGGATGACGATTGGCGGAAGGCCAACGAAAGCGCCCTGCGATTCCTTCCGGGCGTTCGCTACCTCTTTTTTGCCTACACGGACCCCAGATCCAAGCGGCCCCGGATCAAAACCTACAAGGATTTCAGTACGGTATCGGCCTCCAACCCTTGAGGCCCTTGAGACAAAGGGAACGAGGCAGCTGATTTTTCGGTTGTCAGGCACGAATCGGGAAGGTATCCAGCGCCCCCCCGGAAGCCTGAATGACTTCCACATGGAAAAAATGGCAGAGTAGCTCAGGGGTAGAGCAGAGGACTCATAAGCCTTTGGTCGGCGGTTCAAATCCGCCCTCTGCTACCATTTTTCTCTCAAGGCCTCGGGGGTAGTTCATGGGCGGAGGTTTGATCCGGCCGCCTCGCATTCCGGCCTCCCAAATCGACGGTGAGTCGGCTCCGGAGATGATCTGTCCGTATTTGCTGGTCTGAACAGTGCAGCAAAAAGCCCTGCAAACACGGGGTTTGCAGGGCTTTGAAAGTGGTACACCCGAAGGGAGTCGAACCCCTAACCTCCTGATTCGTAGTCAGGCACTCTATCCAATTGAGCTACGGGTGCTCGGTTTTCCACGCCGAACCCGGCGCGGGCCGAAAGAAAGCGGAGATTACCCTCAAGTGTCAAGGATTTCAAGGAGGTAAAAACCCGCGAAATCCTCATGACGCTTTGCAAAGTCGTGTTCCCGGAAATAGGGCAGGCTCCGGCCAACGAGACAGCTGTCTTTCCCGCTTTCAAATCGCGCGAACCTGATCGCTGTCGGTGAATTTTGATTCCCTCTTGTCAGAGACCTTCTACTGACCCATGTTTCATAGGCTTACAACGACTCTGAAAACCCATGAAACAGCTACTCAGTTCAACCATTCTATTCGCCGTCACCACCTCCCTGATGCATGCGGAGGATGTCGCCAAACCATGGTCCTCGGTGACCTTCAGTGTCGCTGAATCGAATGCCGCCGCGACGGTCGCTCTCCAAGGGAGTGACTCGCTGACCAAGGTCAAGCTCGGCATCATCGGCAAGTCGATCGAGATTCCTGAAGTGGAGTTGGAGGGAATTGACAAACCGGTCCTTGACTCGGCACAGCTCTACTTTGGTGAGGACTGGTATGGCGAGTGGAAGGAGGGTGAGAAGCCCACTCCTCACTACATTATTGAGATGAGCTACGGCGAAAAATCAAAGTTCGGCAATTTACCGACGGTGAAGTTCCTCTTCCATAGCGGCAAGTATCAGGAAAGAATCGTGCTGGTTCAGGAGACGGCAAACGTTTGGAAGGAGTTCAGGAAACTTCCAGGGGAGCCAGCGGTGGAGACCGGTACCACCACTCGTCCTGCCTCACCGAGCAAGGATGAAGCTGAGATCAATCGGTGAGCCATTCTTGGCCACCCAAACATTGAGTCCTGCGGTTTTTTGCTCGGCAGATCCCGTCTCAAAGGCGCGGACCAGCTTTACGGACCTTGGCGGACGCCTGTTCGGAGCATCGGGAAAGATGTTGATCCGAATAGGCTTGGCGTGAGCGCTCACGCATCGCTTTATCGACCCAATCCAAGCAAGCTCTGCGGTCCATGCCCTGAGCAAGGTCTCTCGGCCGGAAGAATACCCTCTTATTCCCCTCGGCTTCTCACTGGCATGCTGTTGAGGGGATTCAGCACGGGAGCGCCACCCGTTCGACGACCACAAAAAATCCCGGGACCGACGGCGGAAGTTGCCTTCCACCGCACGATACCGGGATGATTGAATTCGTGGATCGTGACCCGACTCAAGGAGTCTCGTCGATCTCGTAAAACTTCGCCGGAGGTGAGATCAGGTCGGAGATCGTCTTGACGGTTCCGTCGCCCTCGATCACCGGACCCAAGTTGGTGAAGCCCGAGAGAGTCGTGGAGACCTTCGGTTGATAGCTGCTTCCGCTCTTGGTGGGCCAGGACACCTGCACCCCCGGGGCTGAAGTCGCAGGAATGATTTCGGAATTTCCCATTTCGGGGACTACCAGCGAAACATTATCGATCCGCACGGCTCCCGACTGATCCGGACCCGCGCCTGTGCCAATCGAGAACTCGATAATGGCGGTGCTCGTTCCATCAGGCGGCACCAACCCCGTTCTGGTAACCTGAGTCCAAACTCCGATCGGCGTGTCAATGGGTCCGTCGGCGCTACTGATGACCTCTCCATTCTCCCTGCGCCACTTGATCGAGTAATTCATGACCACCGGCTCATCGCGGTTCTCAATATTCGCCGAGAAGGAGAATTCGAGCACATCAGTTGGCAGGATTCCAAGACCGGCTTGCTGCAGGACGGATGTATCTGGAAGCATCGCAGTAGGACCTGTGAGCACCGCCATTCTCATCGAATTGTTTCCTTCGTCGGCAAGCGCCGGATCCATGACGAGTTGGGGTGGGGTATCACCTTGAAGACTCCACGAATTACTGCCGTCTTCGAATCCGGGATTCGTGACGAGTTCGAACGGTTCCAGCGACGATTCCACGACCTGATAGAAGGCCGCACCTTCGGCGTCGAACGACGAGGTCACTTGGTCTCCTGTGATCAGCGGACCAAAGTCCGTATAGGTCACTCCGTCGGAAGACTTCTGCGCTTGGTAGGTGAACTCGGCACCGGCCGGCTCCCAAGTGACTACCGTCCCTTGCTCAATCGCCGCGGTGAACGGGGCCTGGGGAGCCACGAGGATTTGGATATTGTCAAAAGCGACCGTAGCACCGCTTAACCGTTTCCCGGGAACGAGGCCGAACGAGGCTCGATTTTGTTCGGCTCCTGTGGGAGTCGTGAAATCAATGGTGTAGGTCTCCCAAGTCGAGCCATCACCAATGAGAGCGGGGAAACCATCGGGGGCACTGAATCCCGCTGGTCCCACCACACTGATACCACCGATCGGGGAGGTTGGATCGCTGCCGGGGGTGATAATCTTCATGTCCACCTGAACGGAAAAGGGGTCACCGGGGGCGAGACCCAGTGAAGCAAAGGTCACCTCAGCCCCGTTGAAGGCCTTCAACTCAGCAAATTCCTCGGGGACATCCGTGAGTTGGACAAACCTGCTGGGGTTGCCCGTGTCGCCTTCGACATAGCTGATGTAACTCGGTAGCGGGCTGAAGGGGCTCCAATCGACCCCAACCGGTTCCAGTTCGAAGCCGGGATTGGGAATCTGGACCGGGACGAATGGTGGTGGCTCGACGGGAATGTTGCTCCCGCCGATGTTGTCATAGCCGATGTTGAGGTTGCTATCCCCAGCACCTGCCAAGACTGGCACGAATTTGATCGTACTGGCATTGCTGGGAATCTTTACGGTGAACTCGTACGTTTGCCAGCTACCTCCGTCTCCGATCAACTCATCCGGCTCACGGTCGCGGTTGTCGTTATCTTCCACCTGATCGAATTCAAACTTGACCTTCCCGACCCTTCCTGGACCGTCGAGGTTCTTCATGTCGACGGTGAACACATAGGTCTCTCCTTGAACCAAACCCAAGCCTGACAGGGACAGGGCATCACTGAAGATTACCGCATAAGGGTTTGCCGTGCCGCCTGTGATAAAATTGATCGCAGCATGGCCCCCAACGTCGTTGGGACTACCCCCTCCGCCGGGGTATGAAAACACGCCCGGCGCATTCGGCACGTTGGTATCTTGACCCCAGGAAGTGTTCCCCGAGCTGAAATCACCATTGGGAGCAAGAAAATCGCCCATTGGAGGGGGGTCCACGACGACTGGAGTGTTGTCGACACCGATGTTATCGAAGCCGATATTCAGGGGGCTGCTATCGACAAGAGGCACGAAGCGAATGGACTCGATGCCCAGCGGAACCAATACATTGGTGAAGGTATAGGTCGCCCACGAGCTTCCGTCGCCCTGCAATGGAGCAACTTCGATACGTTCGCTAACACGTCCGCCACCGATGAAAAATTCGAGTTTCAATTTGGCCACTGCCCCGGGCCCATTCAAATTCTTCATGTCCATCCCGAAGTTGTAAGTCTCACCAGCAGTAAGGCCGAGCGACTCAACGGAGGCGTCCGCGAAAATGACCGCGAAGCCCCCCGTATCGAGGTTGATCTGGGCGAATCCTCCCGTATTGCCGTCCGCTGCCGGGAAACTGAAGACAGGCCCACCTCCCGGACCCGCGCCATTGGTTTCGGATGGACCAGCAGTCCACTCCGCTCCTCCAGGGGTTGAAAAGTCTCCGTTCGGGGCTAAGACAAATTCCGCATGCGCACTCAGCGCCGTGCCCAGCAGGCACATTAACAAACTCGGGGTTTTTAGTTTCATGATTCTTGGTTGATGGGTCTGCTCCACTGACAGAGATCGACGCTGAGAGATACGAGCCGACCACTGTTGACAATGCAACTTTATGCAACATTGAAGCCACGGCCGATGAACTCAAGGAAAACTTTCAAATTGTTTTGAATCCCAAGTGCAGTCCTGAAGGTCAGTGTTTCATGAAGGTTTGGATTCAGTTTGCTTCAGGGATCAAAATTGAAGCTCCGAGTCATGAGCCCCGTAGAAAACGGGTGCCTCTCAAACCATTTTTGTTGCATTAAATTGCATCCCGTGATCTTAACACCGCAACTTGGGTGTGGGGCTGAGCCCGGCACCCTCTTCGAACAAACCCGAGATTGATGCCCGCCTCAACCCCACTCCTCACCACCCGCCACTTCGTTTTCACCATGGCAGCGGCGGGCCTGACCGCCCTCACCTCCTGTGCCGAGCCGCCGGAAGAAGCCGAAGCCAAGATCGTGGAAGTTGGAGCGGGGAGCTATTCGCTTACCCGCCCCGAACCCTGCGAGCCGCTGCCCGAGACGATCTACCGGACCGATGACCTCAAAGGGGCGACTCCGACCAATCAGTGGTGGAGCTCCCTGGTCTGGCAACCTTTCTCTCAGAGCCTCTTCGCCCACCCGCTTGCCATGCTTTGCCATGAGGAAGGCCTCGCCGTGACCTACCCGGGCGACGTCATCGATGGATCGTCTGGAAACATCATGGGAGGCGGCATCGCCAAGGAAGGCGACTTCTTCATCGGGCACTCCGAGGTCAGTGACTTTCCTTCAGCCCGATGTGCCGCTTTCTCCGACTGGTTTATCACGGCCGAGTTTGCGAAGGACAGCGCGGCGCTACGCACCAGCATCGGTCATGGAAGCCCTTTCATCTATGGACGGGTGAAGGGTGGAAAAGCACGCATCGTCTTTGCGGAGAAGCCGCAGATCTGGTCCGGAGATGAAAACAGCTCGACCCTCGGTATTTCAGTCCGGGGTCGTCATTACGGCATCTTCGGCGCGACGGGCTCCACGTGGGAAGGTATGGATGGTTCCATCTTCACCAACCAGTCGGAGAAGGACTACTTCTCGATCGCCCTGCTTCCCGACAATCAGCCGGACAACCTGAAGCTCTTCTCTCGCTACGCACACAACCACGTGGTCGATACCCGCACCACTCCCAAGGTCGATGGCGGTTTTCTCAAGACCAACTACAGCTTCACCACCGAAGCCATGGAAGGAAGCGAAGACGGCACTGTCTTCTCCCTCTACCCGCACCAGTGGAAGTACACCAGCTCGCCGCTCACCGAGCAGAGCTACCAATCCGTCCGCGGCGAGATGAAGATCGGAACGGGCACCGAATTCACGACCTCGGTTCCCATCCAGGGTCTGCTGCCGATGCTGCCCCTGGAAGGCATTCCCGACCGGGATCGGATGGTCGCCTACCTCAAGGAACAATCGGCTGCGGCAAATCCCGAGTTCAAGGACACCTACTGGGAAGGCAAGCATCTCGGGATTCTGACCACCTTGAGCGGCATCGCCGAAGTCATCGGTGAAACGAAGCTTCAGGACGAGTTCAACAACGAGATCAAGCGGCGCTTGGAGAACTGGTTCACCGCATCGCCGGGAGAAAACTCACCCCTTTTCTATTACAATGAGACCTGGGGTGCCCTGATCGGCAGCGTTCCCTCCTACGGAAGCGATTCGCAACTCAACGACCACCACTTCCACTACGGCTACTTCATCCGGGCAGCCGCCACCGTCGCCCGGCTTGACGCCGAGTGGGCGAAGAAATGGGGTCCGATGGTTGAAATTCTCATCCGCGACATCGCCTCGCCTGCCCTCGAGGATCCCCTCTTCCCCCACATGCGTTGCTTCGATGCCTACGCCGGGCATTCCTGGGCCTCGGGTCATGCCGACTTCGGCGATGGCAACAATCAGGAGTCCTCATCGGAATCGATGAACGCCTGGTATGGCATGATGCTCTGGGGTGAAGCGACCAACAATGAACTGATCCGCGACACCGGCATCTATCTTTTCAACACCGAACGCACCGCGGTCGAAGAATACTGGTTCGACGTCTCCGGGACCAACTTCCCGAAGGACTTTCCGAACGTCGCACTCGGCATGATCTGGGGCGGCAAGGGAGCATTCGCCACCTGGTTTTCAGGCGATATCGATTGCATCCACGGCATCAACTGGCTGCCATTCACGCCTGCATCGATCTACATGGGGCGCTTCCCCGACTACGTGAAGAAGAATCACGACCGGATTGTGGAGAAGCGCGAAGGCGGCAGCGACTACAACAACGGATGGGGTGACCTCGTGGTCATGTTCAACGCCCTCAGCGATCCAAAGTCCGCCGCGAATTACATCGATTCCAATCCGGACTGTAGCCTCGAAGGAGGGAACACCCACGCCTTCATGTATCACTGGATCCACACCCTCGAAAGGCTGGGGCTCAACGACGCCTCGGTCACGGCCGACCATCCCTTCGTGAACGTCTACATCAAGGACGGCAAGAGGACCTACGCCGCCTACAACTTCGGCGATACGCCCCTCGAAGTTCGCTTCTCGGACGGCACCAGCATGACGGCGGCGCCCAAAAGCCTCACCGTCAAACCCTGAGCCTTTTCATGCGCGCGACATAAGGACGGGAGCTGGTCGGTCCGGAGTCGAATCCCCCGAAGCGCTCGGGCCTTCTCACCGTCCCGATCATGCAAGTCCCCACCCTGCCCAAAACCGGGAGTTCCACCGGGAATTTCCACGATCGACTTCAATTCCCGGGTTCCCCGACCCGGTTAAAGACAAATTGTTTGGCAGATTAGTGTTTTCGGATTGCGAAATGGGAAAATTACGGCTGTATCTACAAAGTGAAACTTTTACCTTGAAGGAGTCCCTTTCACCCCTAATTTGCATAAAGTTGCATTTCCTCAAATGATTCGTCCGACTTCCTGACCCTCAGAACATGATAAACCCAAACCCATCCCTACGCCATTCAGGTGGCATGCAAGGTCACAACCCCCGCAGTCTGAAGCAAAGGCTGGGCTGGGGTCGGTCCCTGCCATCCCCGGCAGCATCAGGTTTCGCGCTGATTGTCACGATCTCCATGATGGTGCTCCTCGCGCTGCTCGCAGTCGGTCTGCTCTCGCTTTCGACGGTGTCGATTCGCGCTTCGGGACGCAGTCTTGCCCAGGCCGAAGCTCAGGCCAATGCCCGGCTGGCTCTCCAAATGGCGATCTCGCAGATGCAGGAAACGCTTGGAGACGATCGCCGCATCACCGCGGACGGCAACATCCTCGACGGTTCCCAGCAGAATCACGCCGTCGGTGTGTGGGAGTCATGGTCGCCAAATTACGTCGAAAACCCAACCGCCTCGGCGCCGGACTACGATTCCGAGAAACAGCGGCGGTTTCTCGGTTGGCTTGCTTCTGGCAACCGGGACGACCTCAGCAAACTCGATTGGGTGAAGACCCCCCCGGCCGAAGGGACCAGCGTCGAACTCTTTCAAGAGTCAGCGGACGGCTTTTCGCTGAGTGCCGAGACCATTCCAATCGATACGGACGGACAGCAGGGCTCGCTTGCCTGGGGGGTCTCGCAGGAAGCCACCAAGGCGAAGATTACCGTCGCTGGCCCGGAGGTCGATGAGCGCATCGTCAATGACGATCTCGAAGCCCAGCCGCGACCATCGCTTGCCGAAAACGACTACTTTGAAGAGCCCACCGGCGAATGGAACCGCAGGGCCGCCCGGGTCCTGAGCCTCAGTCAGGCGGAACTCGACACGGGACTCTGGAAAGGTCCGGCCTCAATCGAGGGCGGTGCCCACTTCACCACCAAAGGAGCGGGACTGCTGACCAACGTCGTTGAGGGTGGCTTGAAAACCGACATGAGCCTCGGCTTCGACATGGACGAATCGGACTTTGAGAAAGCCACCTGGAGTGATGGGGATGTGACTTTCGAAAATCCTTTCCACGCCGCCAGCGTCGACGCCTTCGGGGTGCCCTCGGATTACCGCGATCAGCGACCTCTCTACCGACCCATCGAGCAATCAGGCACCTACCAGGTGAAGAAGGAATTCTGGCCGGCCAACGTCCAGTTCGACTTTCCAATTGCCTCCGTCCCCACCTTTCAATCGCTCCGATCCTTTTACCGCGCGGCTTACCATCTCTATCAGACCGATTCGGGGATCACCGTATTCGAGCGGGAGAACGATCACGTCGCCGGCAAGGCCGGAAACGTTGGACGTGGGTTTTACCCTCCTCCAGCCGCGACGGTCCGAGGTGACCGGACTCAATTAAGCATTCGCCCGGTTCTCGACCGCACCATGTTCCTGATCAGCGGTGGACTCTCTGCCTCCGATGAATTGAGAGTGATCATCACCCCCATCATCACCTTGTGGAATCCTTACAATGTGGCACTCGAGATCGAGGGAAGCGTGGCGCACATCTGGATCGACATGCCCTATGACTTCACCTGGAGAACCTACTCCACGGGTGGACGGGTGATGTCGAGCGAGTACATGTACATGTCCGGCCTGATGGGCAAACAGTTCAACAGCCAGGACCACGCTCGAAGCGTTGACCCCTACTTTTTCGCCGCCATCACGGCCGATGGCCAGCCTCTCAGCGCAACGGGAAAAGCCAGGCCGATCCGCTTTGAACCCGGAGAGGTCCGGGTCTTTGCTCCTGCCAGACAGCAGCTGATTGATTTCGATGTGTCCGGCTCGATTCGGGACCGGACGGTGTTCCTCCGGCCCGTCGACAGCTTGGACCAGTTCAGCACCAATGGCGGATTCTCCATCCCGACCAAAAACTTCGTTCGGAACCAGGGCTTCATTCGCAAACTGGAAAAGGACCGCACCGCTCAAATCACCTTCGCCGCGATTCGAGCTCAGGAACCCTACCCTTTCTACATCTCGCTTGAGGATGCCACTCGGGCAAAGGGAAGCAATCCATCCAACGAAGACCGCGGTCAGTCGATCGCCGATATCCTCGCTCAGGACTTTTCCATCGCGGGGGAAACCGTCGAGTTCAGGTCGCCTCGGGTTCCTTATGCCCGTCTGAAGCAGGAACCGATCCCGATCGGAGTGCTCGAGTCCTATCACCGGGTCGCCAGAGACGGTGGAGATGCCCAGATTGCCGACATGGTCTTTACTGGAAATCCGCGCCAGCCGTGGATGAATCCCTTCATCACCAACACGACGTTCAGGACCGGACCCCAGTATCAGATCAGAATGCGTGCGGTGTCCTCCTTCAATGGCGTGCTCCAGTCTGCCAATCAGGGCCGGTCCGCCTACTATGGGGCCTCCCAAACTCCGAACGGAGGCCGCACCCAGCTTTCATTCTTCGAGATCCCAACCGCCCCCATCCTCTCGCTTGGTGCCTTCCAGCACGCGGATCTTTCGGCCACACCCTTCGCCCCGGCCAATCAATTCGGTAACAGCTGGGCGAGCGCTTACGTTCCTTCCTCACTTGTCGTCGAAGGCCCGCTGGAACTCGACCATTCCTATCTTGCCAACGAAGCCCTGTGGGACGGCTGGTTCTTCAGCGGAGCGTCTCCGACCCTATCGTTTTCGAGTGGTTCGGGAGATCCCGATGTCTGGGAAGGCACGGAAGCCCGCATCAGTGAATCCGTTGAAACGGTGCTCGAGGAATTTTTCGAAGATCCGCTCGAAAACCCTCTCAAGAACCCACGCATGAAACCGCTTGCAGGCAGTCTCGAAGCCAAGGAACTGGCGGACTCGCTGGTGCGTCCTGAAGGCTGCCTGAAGATCGCCTCGCTGCTGATGGTTGATGGCACCTTCAACGTCAACTCCACCAGCGTCGAAGCCTGGAAGGCACAGCTCTCCGGACTGCGCGGCAGCACCTTCGATGTCGAAGGGAATCCCATCAGTCATTCGAATACCACTCCCTTCCCCCGCTTCCGGGATCCCGTGGGCGTCGCCGACGACAAGTGGCAGGGATACCGCGCCCTTTCCGATGCGGAGATCGAGAAGATGGCCGAGGAACTGGTGGAGGAAGTCCGCAAGCGCGGCCCCTTCCTCTCCCTTGCGGAGTTCGTGAACCGCAGGGTCTCGAAGGACGAACTTGCGCTCAAGGGGGCCCTTCAGGAGGCCATCGATCGCTCCGGATTGAATGAGTCGGCCCTCGAAAGCTCATTCTCGGTGGCGAGCTACGAAGGCAGCAGTCAGGACAACATCACCCCGAACAACACCGCGGTCGGTATCCCGGGCTACCTCACCCAGGCCGACGTGCTCAAATCCATCGCCCCGGTGATCTCGGTGAGGTCCGATACCTTCACCGTCCGCGGCTACGGCGACTCCAGAGATGCCAGCGGCAAGGTCATCGCCAAAGCCTGGGCCGAAGCGACCGTTCAGCGTTATCCGGAGTTCATCGACGAATCCGATCCCGCCTTCGCCCCCATCGATGAGATCAACGAGATCAATCAACGATTCGGGCGAAGACTGCGGATCACATCTTTCCGCTTTATTCCCGACGCGGAGCTGAGAGGATGACCCACTAAACCTGATGAAAAACCTGCTCACGACTTCTCTCATCCTTTTCGCCACTTCGCTCTCCAGCCTCGGAATTCCCCTCACCGTCCTGCCCTGGGATGACGAGATCTCCGAACGCGAGCTGTCCGTTGCCTACGGAACCAAAATCATCGACATCGGCTACCTTCACCCCAGTGCCCGTTCAAAGCCGCTCAACATTCCCTCCGAAGCCCTCAACCTTCGGCTCGAGGTGAACGACCGCAAGGACGCCGAAGGCAAGCCCCTTGCCCTGAAGATCAATCTGCCTTCCAACGTCAAGACGCCCCTGCTGCTGCTGCTTCCCGACGAAAAGTCAAAAGCCGGACTCCGCACCCTCGTCATCGAGGATGATGTCTCGTCGTTCCGCTGGGGAACCTTCCGACTAATCAATATCACCCCCAAACCGCTGGTCTTCCGCTGGGACAAGCAGGCCAAGGCCGTGCCACCGGGATGGAAACCCGTCACCGTCGATCCTGAGGGTAAGTCCCGCAACATCGAGGTCTTCCTCTACCTCAAGGATGACCTGAAGAAACCCCTCTACACCGCAGTCTGGGAACACCGTTCAGACATGCGTCAGCTCGTCTTCATGGTTCCCAGCAGCAACGCCGCCCTCGGCCCCGTGGAATTCAAGACCATCCCCGAAATCAGGATCGAGGAAGAGGCGGAGGCTCCCTGACTCAGTCGAAAGCTCGGGCACTTTCCCTCCAAAGAACGCATCATTTGCTCAGCATACCTACTGACTTTCAAATTAGAGAATGATTTGACCAATTACCGAGAGCACCTTCGTTTCTGTTCCGCCAACTGCAGGCGCAACACGCTTATAGCAGCCACCAATCCATCTCTCTCCCCTCCTGTCACAAGCCGTGCGTCTCGCTTGGCCCGCAAGGATCAGCTACTTGCCCCACAGTCCCCTCTCAGGACGCCAAATTCCTCTTTGGAGCCATCATAAAGCAAGCAGGGCCACGATGTTGTCAGACTGCTTCATTCTTCGTCTATCCTTGGGCACCGTGGGAAATTGGGTCAAACTCGTCCTTGCGCCTGAGACCAAAGGCAACGACGAGCACCAGCACACACCCAATCCATCGTGCAATTTAATGTAATTACAGGTTGACCTTTTGATGATTTTTGACCATTTTTCTCACCTCAGGTTGCCATCAACGGCGGCAGAGTGTTATTTCAGCAAACCCCTACCAACCCAAATCGATGATCAAACGACCACAACCCGGAGCGCTTTTCTCCCCAAGCTGCATTGCTTGCCTTCTGACTCTCTCACTTGGCGGCGCTGCTTCAGCGGCCAACATTATTACCAATCCAGGATTCGAACTAGGCGTAGCCACAGATGCTACTGACTGGAATCAATTGTCTGGCGCTGCTGGCAGTACAACCCGAAGTCTCTCAATGCCCCGGACTGGAGTAGCCAGCATCTATATGGAGGTCGACCACGTCAACAACACGCCGGCTCCTGGTGCTTACTTTGCCGAACAGAACCAACCAGTGGGAAGCATCGACAACTCACTGAATTACAATCTCTCCCTGTATGCGAAGAGCGCCACATTGGATTTCACAGGTGTTGATATGTTCTATCAGATCCTTTGGCTCGATCAGGACGGAAGTGACGGTGGTGGCGTAAAGGGAGAATCGCTCGTTCAATTGGTAACTGGAGGGATCAATACAAGCTACCAGCAATTTGGACTAAGCGATATCGACGTTCCCGACGGGACGGATTCCTTCCTCCTGCGTTTCCAACTTTCTGCAGGTCCTGTTGCCGGAATTCAGAATGGCTTGTTTGTAGACGATGTAAGTCTCGAAGCCATTCCTGAGCCATCAGCAGTCGTGCTGCTGGGCTCTGGCCTCGGACTTCTGACACTTCGTCGCCGACGCCGATAGAATTCCCTGATAATTCTCAAGTGCCGGGCATCCTCAGGGATGCCCGGCTTTTTTGGTTGAAGACCCTGCTCTTCCACCTTGAACACCCACATACCATTTGAGCGCCCTAGTTCGGGTGCTATCGTCCTTCCTCCCCCAATCCAACCCAGACCCATGAAGCCTTTGCAGACCACCTTGCCATTCATCCTTCTTATGATTTCTGGAGCAGCCGTGGTAGCAAATTCACCACGTCTTGAAATCGAACCCGGCACCCAATTGGCTTGGAGCACGACTGAAGGGTATACCTACCAGGCCCAATGGGCACCGGCAGCCAGTGGCCCGTGGAGTAATCTCGGAGAATCGATTCTCGGCGACGGTTCGAGTTGCACGATCTATGACCCCGGGGCGCCAACTTCCCGTCAATACCGACTCGTTGAAGACGTCCCAGTATCCGATCCGATCCCGGCCATCCCGATCAACGGTGGCTTCGAATCAGGCAGTGGAGCCACTCCGGAGAACTGGACGACCGCCATCCAGCCGGCTATACGAACCGACAGCGACTTCCACAGCGGCTCATACAGCATGAGTGTCGCCCTTCAGAATCTCGGTACCGCCACCAGCGAGTCGCTTCTCACCCAGTCGGTCACAGACGAAGGAGGAACGGTCGAGGGCGGCGCAAGCTATGACTTCAGCTTCTGGGTCAAGCAACTGCCATCAAGGCCCTCCTACGAACAGCAGTACGAACTCCAATGGCTCAACAGCGGCGGCACCGTCATCGGTGGCACCGGCCTGAAGAAGTTCACCGGGACCATCGGTGATTGGTCGCAAGTCTCCGTACCCAATCAAGTCGCTCCCGCATCCGCGGCGGGTGCCCGAGTGAGGTTCCGCTTTGTCACCGGCGCGGTATCCAATGACTTTGGCGGAGCATTCATCGATGATGTCAGCCTCGCGACCGACAATAGCCCGATCATCGTCGGCGAGACCAACTACCTGCCCCTTGCCGGACAAGCGGTCTCAAGAATCAGCTGGCAAACCGTCTTTGGCGTTCCGTATCAGCCCTTCTCTTCCATTGATTTGTCGAACTGGGTCAACATCGATCCCCCCATCCAAGGAGATGGCGGCATCGGCGAGGTCCTAATCCCGATGACGAAAGACGCCGAATTCTATCGCGTCGGATTCCCGGACGTGCCTGATCTGGAAGGTAACATCGTCGCGCTCTACAACGCCAGCACGACCCTCGAGGCGCCCACCACCGTGGATGCTCCAGACGCGCTGTATACCTACATCGCCGACCGCGCCCGCGACCGCCACGCGCGGGAAGCCAATTTCAACTCCTACGATCACTACCTGAGCTGGTACTGGGAACAGCGGGTCGCCAATGTCGAAATCGTCGACCGCGTGGCCAAGGGGGGCACGGACATCACCTTCAACTACACCACGCTGGACAGCCTGAGTGCCTCGGAGTTCCGCACCTTCTTCCGCGGCATCGGCACGGTGGCTGAATATAACAGCAATCAGATGGCGACCCTCGTTTCGGTCACCCCCTCGGCCATTCCGGGCGAAACCGACTACAACTACAGCGCGACGATCAACCAGAACCCCAACGAGGGTCGCGCCATCCAGATCGGGGATCGTATTGAGATCGAGATCAGCCAGTTCCTCGCCTCCCCGCGCAACGGCCGCAACAACTACTACGGCACCACGATGCTCTACATCGTCGGCGAAGGGATCGTCCCGTGGGGGCAGAGCAATGACCTCGGCTTCCCGGTCGGCACCGTTGGCAACGTCAACCGCACCCTCGACTCCCACCCCTTGCCGAAGGAAGCCTGGCTCGGTGGTCAAACCACCCTGCCCTATCAGTATTCGAACGAACCCGAACACCGCTTCAAGCAGACCGCGGGTAACATTTCACCAACCAACGGCCAGCCCTTCATGCTGGGACGCCGCCTGCACCACACGGACTTCGGCGATGGTTCGCACTCCGAGCCCGGCAACCCGATCTTCAATGCACATGTCGGCAAGCTTGGTTCCGACTTCATCTCGCGCAGCTGCGTCGAATGCCACACCAACAACGGCCGCGCCCTGCCACCGGCGATCGGAGAGCCGATGTTCAAGACTGTTGTCAAGGTCGGGAGCGATGCTGAAGGTTCACCCCATCCGGTTCTCGGTTCCGTCCTTCAACCCCGGTCGACCACGGGTCCCGCCGAGTCCATCGCCACCATTGCCAGCTACATTCAAAGCAGTGGGCAATACGGCGACGGCAGCCCATTTTCACTCAGGCAACCCGTCTATGCCTTCGAAGGAGAGACGCCGACCTACTTCTCCGCCCGACTCGCTCCGCAGCTGGTCGGACTCGGACTTCTCGAAGCCGTGGATGAACAAACCATCATCGCCCTGGCCGACCCCGAAGACGCCGATGAAGACGGGATTTCAGGTCGCTACCATACCGTCACCGATCCCGAGACCGGCGAGGTTCGCTTGGGACGCTTCACGAATCGTGCCGGCCAGGCGCGCCTGAGTCATCAGATTGCCTCCGCCTTGAATACGGATATGGGAGTCACCACGACGGTGTTCCCAATCCTCGACGGAGATACCACGGCGAGCCCGGTGGAGATCAGTGACTCGGATCTCGACCTGATGACCCGCTACACCGCTTTGTTAGGTGTGGGTGCTCGACGCGATCTTTCCGATCCCATCGCGCTTGCCGGTGAGCAATTGTTCGCCAATGCCAACTGCACCAGTTGCCATGTTCCTGAAATGACGACCGGGCCGTTTCATCCGATGGCCGAACTTCGCAATCAGACCATTCATCCCTACACCGACCTGCTGCTCCACGATATGGGCCCGGGCCTGGCGGACAATATGGGTGAGCCTGGTGTCAGCGGCTCCGAATGGCGTACTCCACCCCTCTGGAACATCGGCCTGACCGCCGGAGTCAGCGGTGGCGAAGCCTACCTTCACGATGGTCGTGCCCGCAGTCTTGAAGAAGCCATCCTCTGGCACGGCGGCGAGGCCGAGGCGTCCAAGGAAGCCTTCCGCACCATGCCGGCAAGCGACCGGGAAGCTTTGATCAAGTTCCTGAAATCACTGTGAGGACCACTGCTCCGCTCCACTAGTTCCAGTCGGCCATGAATCGTTACATCGCGCCCGTCATTCTCTCGATCGTCGTCTCCGCAGTTCTTCCCGCCGAGAACGCCGTCTCCACCCCCGCCCCGATCCAGCAGTCCAAAGCGGATCTTCTGGCGGGCATCCAACGCGCGATCTGCTATTCGGGCTTTCGCAAGGGACAGCATCCCGATCGAGGAAATGGCGCCGTCAATCCAAGCAGCGATGAGATTCTTGAAGACCTCAGGATCATCCACGACGACGCCGGTTTCAAATTGATCCGGCTCTACGATTCACAAGTCAACTCCGAGACCGTCCTTCGTCTGATCAAGGCCAATGATCTCGACCTCAAAGTCCTCCTCGGTGCGTGGCTGGATGCCGAAGTCAACAACCCTGGCTGTCCTTGGCAGACGGAACCCTACACCGAGGAAAAACTCGCCGCGAACCTCATCGCCAACCGCCAGGAAGTCGACCGCGCCATCCGTCTTGCCAACGACTACAAGGACATCGTCGTCGCCGTCGCCGTCGGAAACGAAGCCTTGGTCGAATGGAACGACCACATGGTGCCCGTCGATTCAATCATCCGCTACGTCGAACGGGTCAAGCAGGCGGTGGAACAGCCGGTCACCGTCGCCGACAATTACGATTGGTGGGCGAAGCACGGCGGCAAGCTCGCGGAGAAGGTTGATTTCGTCTCCATCCACATCTACCCCGTCTGGGAGCAGAAGGACATCGACGAAGCCATGAGCTACAGCATTGCCAACGTTCAGGCGGTTCGGAATGCCCTTCCCAACAGCCAGATCGTCATCACCGAGGCCGGCTGGGCGACCACCGCCAGCGAATTCGGTGAGCGTGCCAGTGAAGCCAAGCAGACCGCCTATTTCGACGACCTGTTTTCGTGGACGAAGCAAATGAACATCACCACCTTCTTCTTCGAAGCTTTCGATGAGGACTGGAAGGGTGATCCTTCCAATCCACTCGGTGCCGAGAAACACTGGGGCCTCTATTTCATCGACCGGACGCCGAAGGAAGTCATGAGGCGTTAATCCTCTCGCACGCGATCAAGCCAGACGTTTCGATTGGTGATGGAGCCCTTGGAGAAGGACCTTGCCGATCCATCACACATCAAGGCATTGCACTTCCCGCCGTAGTAGCGGAACCAGCCGTCGCCATCGGGGGTATCTTCATCCGGGCCGACCGGGATGGGATTCTTGAATTCACTCCGCGGGCCCGACTCCCCGGTCGCCGCCCAGACCTGATGGGCCGAGGCATTTGCCTGACCAAGATTGGAAGGATTCTGGCATCCGTCAGCCATGAGAATCACATCAGCCGTTCTTTCGACTTGGGTTGCGTGGATCAGTGAGATCTCATATCGTCCATTGGTCGTAACATCCCGGCTGACCGAACGATTCATCGAGTAAGTGATGGGATGGGAGTAGTTCTTGTCCACTTCAACCGGAATCCGCTTGTTGGGCCCAATGAACTTGCTTTTCGGGTCACGAAACACCTCCACGTTGTGAATGTAGGGATCGAGTGTCTGCGCCCACGAACGGTTGTTTCCCTTGGTGTCGTCCCAGCACGGTGGATAGAAATTCCCGTGTTCGGTCATCCAAGCGGCCACACCAGTTCCGATTTCCCGCAGGTTATTGAGCGTGGCTGCGGATTGCGCCGCCTTTTTTGCCCGATTCGCCATCATCATGGCCAAACCGGCGAGGGCAGCGATGATGACGATCACCACCAGGAGCTCCACCAGGGTGAAGCCGGCACGAGGACTTCGATTTGCTTTTGTTCTCATATTCTTTCAATTTTGATGTTTCTAAGGGATCGGCAGCGACTCCAGCTTGTAAAAGGCACGGTCTTCGGTGGCCGAGAAGTCACTTACGGTCAGCACGGATCCATCTCCCACGACGAAATCAACAAAATCATCATAGGGCCCTTCCGGGGATTGGCCCTTCAAAAATTCATATTCGAACCCCGGATCGCTCTGGAAAGTTGCAGAGAACTTGTTCCCGGTCTTCGCGGTCGAAAGGATCATCGGCACTGGATCCAGAACCTCCACGCGATTCGATGTCAGCGAGATATTGTCGTAGAAAATCCCGGACCCCTGATATTGGCTGGTTTTATTGCGGAAGCCGGCTTGGAGAGCCCTGCCCACCCACTCTTCATCGTCGGGAATATCGATACTTACGCTATAGGTCTCCCAGGTTTCGGGGAAGAGGGTGGCATCCTCGACATCGGCCACATCGGTGACGAATCCCGCAAGAGGATTGAGCACCTTAACAAAAGCCTCTGCCTCAGGCGTGAATGGGGGCGCGCTGCCTGCAGGTACTCCAGTGAGGGGCGTTAAATCGAGATTCCCCATCTTGGCATCAAAGACGAAGGTCACCGTCGTGCCCAGGTCCTCTTCGACGAGATAGTATTCCAGGTACACGTTCGCATCCAGTAGTTCACCCGCTTCCTGAGCCGCGTTGTTGTTGTAGTCGTTGTAGACCGTGAGAACCTGCTCACCTTGCTCAGCCCCCCCCTCTCCGGTCGCGATATTGCAGAAAGCTCCAGCCGGCACGTCGACCTCCGCTCCGAAAGCATTGTTCGGCGCGGGGAATGAAAAATAGCCGTCGAGATACACGTTGGACGAATTGAACCGATTCGCACCGACGATCAAACCGTCCTCCTCGGGGTAGAGCAACTGATCGCTTCCAGGGTTCGTTGGCGTTTCCGCAGACTCAAAATCATCTACGAAAAAAACATACTGACCGAGCGCTGGCAGTAGCGTCAGGCATCCAAGGGCTGCGACTAGAATTGGGGTTTTCATGGGTATTTCATCTTCAGGTCAGAACTCCGGAGCAAAAGCACCCCATGATCCTGATCGAACAATCGACAAGCCTCTGAAACGCACCACTCAAAGAGAAGTTCGTCCACAGAAAGCTCCGATCTGCGAAAGCTAGGCCTGTCCCATCGAAGGTCAATCCAGAAGTTGCATAAAGTTGCACTCACGGCCACTCGGGTTGTCAGGCAAAGTTGAAGGTCACCGAAGAAGGGATTCTGAGGTCGGTCATGGTTGCAATTTTGTGCAAATCAGGATTTGCAAGGCGCCCCGATGATGCTATCAGCCCCTTCCATCGATCCGCGCAGGAAGGGCTTGAACGCCAGGAATCATCCGCCCGATCGACACCAAGCCAACCCGAATTCCGGAAGGAAAAACCCAAGCTCTCAAGTGAACGACATGCGGACCATTTCAGCTCCCTCAGCAGGCGAAAAAATCATCAGCTCCAACTTCGCCCCGGCCAATCACTGGTCGATCGATTCCGGACGCGAGTATGTCGTGATCGACGAGCTCCAGGCTCTCGACACCTTCTTTCTCAACATTGTCGGCTCGAGTGACCAATGGCTCTTTTGCAGCAGTGATGGCGCTTTGAGCGCCGGTCGCCGCTCCCCCGAAACTGCTCTCTTCCCTTACTACACCGTCGACAAAATCATCGACAATTGGAACTGCACGGGTCCCTGGACGGCGATCGTTGCCGACGGAAAGCTCTGGAATCCGTTCCGCCCATCCATCGCCCTGCTTTCTCCCACCCGGAGACGACTCATGAAGAGCCTGCTGGGTGATGAAGTGGTCTTCGATGAATTCCACAAGGAACTCGGACTTCGCCTTACCTACCGCTGGCAGTTCTCCGAAAACTACGGCTTCGTTCGTCGCGTCACCCTCAGCAACGAATCCGATGAAGTCCGCAACATGCGGCTGGTTGACGGACTGGACAATCTCCTGCCGTCTGGAGTGGATAGCAGGATGCAGCTTCAATACAGCTGCCTCGCCGATGCCTACAAGGTCAGCGAACTTGAATGCGGTGGCTCGCTGCTCGTCCACCGTCTCGCCGCTGGAATCACCGATGAACCGATCCCACTGGAAAGCCTCCGGGCAACCACGGTCTGGACCACCGGACTGGGCGAAGGTCCCAACTACATGGTCCGCCGCGACGCCGAGGAATTCCTGCGAGGCAACGCCCCTCCTGCCCCAGATGCCATTCGCGCAAAGCGTGGTGCCCTGTTCATGGCTCGTGAACTCGATCTTGCCCCCGGTGAGTCCATGGATTGGATGATCGTGGCGGAGGTTGACCAAACCCAGTCACAGGTCAGCGAACTACGTCGCAAGCTTTCCAAACCTGCCGAATTGAAAGAGGCCGTCATGGCCGACATCGCACGAGGTCGGGAACATCTGCGGAGCCTTGTCGCCTCGTCCGATGGCTTCCAAGAGACGGCCGACCGGGATACGGCTCTCTACCACTACCAGAATACCCTCTCTAACATCCTGCGCGGAGGGGTCCCCGAAATGGGCTACTCTTTCCGTCGCGAGCAGTTCGACGACTATCTCAAGATCCACAATCGCAAGCTCCATGAAACCCATGCCACCTGGTTGGCGGAACTTCCGGACCTTCTCGAACGGCATGACCTCCTCGCCCGGATCGCCCCACTCGGCGACCCCGACTTGCTGCGCATTGCCGAAGAATACCTGCCGCTCATTCTCAGTCGCCGTCATGGTGATCCCAGCCGCCCGTGGAACCGTTTTGACATCCGGCTCAAGGACGAGAACGGTCAGCCGATTCACCGTTTCGAAGGAAACTGGCGCGACATCTTTCAGAACTGGGAAGCGCTTGCCTGGAGCTATCCGGACTTTCTCGGCGGCTTCATTTCGAAGTTCCTCAATGCCTCGACTGCGGATGGATTCAACCCCTACCGGATCACCTCAGAGGGGGTCAATTGGGAGGAACCTGACGAGGATGATCCTTGGGCGTCGATCGGCTACTGGGGCGATCACCAGATCGTTTATCTCCTGAAGCTTCTGGAACTGGAGGCCAAGGTGCGTCCCGAGCAGATGAGCGAGCGCCTGAACTCACCGCTCTATGTCTTTGCCGATGTCCCCTACCGCCTCGCCTCCTGGGAACAGACCGTCGAAGATCCTCGCGATACGGTCGTCTTTGACCGCGAGCGCAACGACCATCTGATGAAGCTCAAGGAGTCCATGGGTGCCGACGGTTTGCTTCTTCGGGATGCTAGCGGGAAACTGGTGAAGGTAACTCTTGCCGAAAAACTGATCCTTCCTGCAGCGGTCAAACTCGCCAACCTCGTCCCAGCCGGTGGGGTTTGGATGAATACCCAGCGCCCCGAGTGGAACGATGCCAACAATGCCCTCGCGGGTTGCGGACTGTCCGTCGTGACGACCTCCTACTTGCGCCGCTATCTCGCCTTCCTCGAGAGAACGATCGGCGGGTTGAAAGAAGAAAGCCTGCTGATCACCCCAGCCGTTGCCAACTTGATCGAAACCCTCGCGGACCTTCTCGCCGACCCTCGTTGGAACCAGACGGAGGAACTGAGTGGCAAGGACCGTTTTGCCATGGTGAAAGCTGCCGGCCTCGCGGCGGAAAGACACCGCACCACCGTCTATACTTCTGGCCCCGGCCAACCGCAGCCCATGAGCCGTGAGGCCATCATGAACTTCCTGAAGACGGCACGCCACACCGTGGAAGGCGTCCTCCGCCAGAACCAGCGCCAAGACCAACTCTGGCATGCCTACAACGTGCTCAACATCAATCATGCCGAGCATAGCATGGAAATTGAGCGACTGTCCGTCATGCTCGAAGGTCAGGTGGCCATCCTTAGTTCCGGCATTCTTGAGCCGGCTGAAGCCCTCAAACTTCTCAACGCCTTGCCGGACAGCGCACTGCGCTCGGAGCGTCACCAAACCTACCTGCTCTATCCCGATGCGGAGACCCTGCGTTTCCTCGAAAGCAATCAGATCAGCGAATCGACGGCCCTCGCAATCGACACCTTGTCGAACATGGCGAATCAGGGAGACAAGCGACTGATCGTTCGCGATGCCGACTATGGTTTTCGATTCCACTCATCGATCACCAACGGCTACGCCCTCAAATCCGTGCTCGACCAATTGGCCGAAGAAGGCGTCTTCGATGGCCCTCAGGCGAGCGACCGTTCCAAGATTGAAAGCCTCTACGAGAGCGTCTTCAATCATCGATCCTTCACGGGACGAAGCGGCACCATGTTTGGCTACGAAGGCCTCGGTTGCGTCTACTGGCACATGGTTTCAAAGCTGATGCTTGCCGCTCAGGAAGTCACCTTTCAAGCCATGGATTCCGGAGCACCCGCCGAGTTGATCAATGGTCTCAAGAACGCCTACTTCGAGGTCCAGAGCGGTCTCGGATACCGCCGTTCGCCAGAGCAGTACGGGGCCTTCCCTGCCGAACCTTATTCCCACAGCCCCGGCCACGCAGGAGCGAAACAACCTGGCCTAACCGGACAGGTGAAGGAAGGAATCCTGTGCCGATTGGGCGAACTCGGCGTCGAATTCACCGCTGGCTGCATCCGTTTCCAACCCCGCCTTCTGAGAAAGGCCGAATTCGATGGCCTCGAGGAAGGACCGGAGCACGCCTCACTCCCCGCCGGCACCATTAAGTTCACCCTCGCCAGAACCCCGGTAATCTATCAGCTTGGCGACGGTCTTGAAGAACCTCAGGCGATCGTGCGATTCAAGGATGGAACCGCGCGCGAAGCTCCTGGCGGTATTCTGGACAAGGAAGCCAGCGCAGAGATCACCGGCCAGTCGGGCCTGATCGAAAGCATTCTCGTCAAGATCCCCGCCAACTGCCTCGTCTCTTAATCCATTCACAAGCTCGTGCCGACAAAACCCAATAGCCTGCCGATCCGGGAGAAGATCGGCTACGGACTCGGCGATACCGCGTCCAACATCTTCTTCTTCGGAGTCAACGCCTGGATCTTCTACTACTACACCGAGATCTGCAAAATCCCCCCGGCAACCGTCGGAACCCTGCTTCTCCTGCCCCGACTCTGGGACGCCATCAGCGACCCCCTGATGGGCACCATATCCGACCGAACGCGCACCCGTTTCGGCACCTACCGCCCCTACCTCCTATGGATGGCGATCCCCTTCGGCATCTGTGGTTACCTCACCTTTGCCAATCCCGACTTCAGCCCGAGCGGCAAGCTGATCTACGCCTACATCACCTACATCGCACTCATGACCGCCTACACCGCGATCAATGTGCCCTACTCCGCCCTCATGGGCGTCATGACGCCCTCCCCTTCCGAACGCACTTCGCTCTCCACCTACCGTTTCATCGGTGCGTTCTCAGGCCAGCTCATCATTTCCATGGCCTTCCTTCCCCTCGTCATGGAGCTCGGGAACAATGATAAGGGAGTCGGCTTCCCACGCGCCATGGCGCTCCTCGCCGTCGTCGCGACGCTGATGTTCCTCGGAACCTTTTTCAGCACCCGGGAACGCGTTAAACCGCAGGTCAACAAGACCGAAAACTTCTGGCAGGACATCAAGTCCCTCACCAGTAACCGCCCATGGGTCATCATGGTCGTAGCCGCCATTCTCACCCTCTCCAGTGCTGCCGTCCGCTGGACCATCACCCCCCAATACCTCAAATACTACTTCAGCGTCGGCGACGAAAAGTTCTTCTGGTTCCTCGACAAGATCAGCTTTGTCCAAACCACCGGATCGCTCGCCTTCATCGCCGGAGTTTTTCTAACAGGCTTCTTCAGCAAGCGTTTCGGCAAACGCAACAGCCTGCTGGTCCTTACCATCCTCAACGGCCTCACAGTCCTCACCATCTTCTTCATTCCCCGTGACGGCTACACCACGCTGGTCGTTGTCAATATCATCGGAAACCTCATCGCCGGCCCCACACCTGCCCTCGTCTGGGCCATCTACACCGACGTTGCCGATTTCAGTGAATGGAAAACAGGTCGCCGTGTCACCGGCCTCGCCTTTTCCGCAGCGATGTTCGCTCAGAAGCTAGGCATCAGTATCGGCGGCAGCGTTTGCGGCTGGGTTCTTGGCAGCGTCGGATTCAAACCCGACGAGGTGCCAAGCGACGAGGTCGTCAGCAGCTTCCGGATCATCGCCAGTGTCCTCCCCGGGACCCTCGCCATCGCCAATGGAATCGTCCTGATCTGGTACAACTTGTCGGACGAAAAGGTCGAGAGCATGGTCAAGGACCTCGAAAAACGCCGGGCGGCAGAAGATGGGTCGACCGATGACTGAAGGTGACAAAAGGGATTATCCCAACGGCGGCGCCACCGTCTTGCCGCTTCGAAGCTTGCCCGAGATATAAATGTGCTGCTTGCCGTGGAAACGCTTCCTCAGGCGAGCAGCCAGCCGCTCCGCACCGGTCATTCCTATCTCCCTGAACGGAATCTGAACCGTCGTCAGGGAGGGGCCGCTTCCAACCCTTTCAATACCATCGAAGCCTGTCACCGAGACATCCTTCGGCACCGCTAGTCCTTCCTTCTTGAATCCTCGAATCAAGTCGTAGGCCTGGTGGTCAGCCGCGCAGACCCAGGCGGTGACCCCTTGTCTCGTCCTCTCCGCAGCTTCGCTGATGCTCGCTGGAAGACTCACGGATTCACGGGGAAACATCCCGATCACGTCCTTCGCGGAAACCTTCAGCTTCAGCCTCGCCATCTTCTCCATGAACGCACTATAGCGTCGATACGACCAACTCGCTTCGACCTGATAGGTCTTTGTATAGAAACCGATTCGCTGGTGACCGGCTTCGATCAAGTGATCGATGACCGAGGAAATGCCGTAGTAGTGATCGACATCCACACAGTCGATCGAGTTGTGTTCAAGCTGATCAACCAGTGAGACCAGCGGAAAGCGCAGCGCCAGCTGGTCGATCACCGGCTCCGGGAAAGGATAAATCAGAAGGATGCCAGAGGCCTCACGTTTCACCAGCCCCTCGACCTTGAGGAAAGCCGGATCATCGAGGTCTTTCACATCCGGTGGGATGAGATTCACATCCACCCTCGCACCATGGCTTTGGGCATACTCGGAGACCCCCGCAAGAATCTGCTCGCCCGGACTTTCATAGCCACCCCGGAAGTACTCATCCGTATCACTGCAAATGAGCACATTGAACCTGACCTTCTTTTTCGTTCGCTTCGCAGACGGAGTCCGCGTCTCCATGTGCGTGTAGCCGATCTCGGCCGCTGTCTGGAAAACCTTGGCCCTTGTTACCGGGCTGATCCCGGCATGATTCGTGAAGCACCTCGATACGGTGGCTCGAGATAGGCCAAGTCGATCGGCGATGGTCTGTTGATTGATCTCGGGCATGCTAAGAATCGCTACTTCTCTTTGAGGGTGAGGGGCAGACCGCTGGATTGCAAGCCGGGCTCGTCATAGAAAAATCCCGGGCTTGGCCGGAAAGCGCACCTGGACAACATCGAGCCTCTGCTGCCGTCGTTCGATACCCTTGCCATCCACGGGCTTTCCATGTTCGGCTCCCGGCATGAAGAAGCTACTTCTGCTCCTGGTCCTCCCCCTTTTGTGCCAATGCGGAGGCGGTTTCGGAGGAACCAGTGTCTCAGGTTCCCCCGCAGTCCTGAACGTCTCCGGCTGGGATCCCAAGGAAGTCCAACGCAGTGGCGACCGCTTCACCCAGCATGACGTCTCCGCCATGCGCCGCAACGGCGCTCGCGGCTTGATCGCCCGCTCCGGCAAAGGCCCGCTCGTCGACGACAAGTTTTCCGACTTCATGGCCGCCGCCAACCGCGAAGGCATGCTGCTCGGTGCCTACCACTTCGTCACCCTCGAACAACCCGCCAAACTCCAGGCCGAGAACTTCGTCAGCCGCGTCCGCACCGTCGCTCGCAGCCGCGGCCTCAGCGGAAAGAAAATCCTGCTCGTCGGCGACTTCGACACCAATTCATCGCCCGACCGACTCGTCGACTTCATCACTCGCGTCGAGCAACTGACCGGCGTCACACCCGTCTCCTACCTCGAGAACAGCGCCGCCCTCCGTACCAGTCTCAGCAACGCCACCCCCGCCCAGAAGCGGATCATCCGCCGCTCGCCCTACTGGATCGCCCTCTACGGGCCCGCCGGGACCGAGCGCAGCATGGGCGGTGATCTTACCCCCGACGAACTGACCGAGCAGTACGGGATTTGGAACGATTGGGTGATGTGGCAGTACGGCGGCGTGCTCTGGCAAAACGGCCGCTCCAACGCCAAGCACTACAACACTTCCTCCTGGCGCAGCCCCCGATATTTCGGAAACATGGCCCATCCGACGGAGCGCAACGTCTTTCGTGGGAACGACAACGACCTCCTCGCCTTCTGGAACCGCCACAGCCTTTCATTCTGAGAGACTGCGATGCCAACCGGCTGTAACGATCACTCGGGCTTTGGGATACAGGATCCAGTCCAGGGAACAGGGGTCAGAAAGTCAAAAGGCACCGAATCACGACTCTTCCTGCCTTTCTGACCCCTGAATCCTGTACCCTGACCCCAAAACCCTGACCCCAAAAAGCTGAAACCCATCTCCAGCTTCTCTCCATCATCGCCCCAAATCCCCCCGAAAATCAGGCTTTTCCCTTGCCTCTCCCACGGGAAAACCCTATCCCGCGCGTCCCTTCTCACGCCGCAAGCAAGCAACGAGAAACCGAAGGGGCCCCAATGCGGCAGTTTCTCAACCATCGCCCGACCTGAATCAAGGCGGGACAAACACATGATTAACGAACTCATCAACGACATGGTGGACGCTGGCGTCCACTACGGCCACCAGACGAAAAAGTGGAACCCCCGCATGAAGCCCTACCTGATGAAGGACAAGGGCGGGATCTACATCATCAACCTCGATAAGACCGTCAAGTGCCTCGACAAGGCGTCCGACTTCCTTTCCGGACTCTCCAGCAAGGGCAAGAAGATCCTCTTCGTCGGCTGCAAACGCCAAGCTCAGGAAGCCGTCCAACAGGCAGCTGAAGCCACCGGACAGTTCTACGTCAACCACCGTTGGCTCGGCGGAATGCTCACCAACATGAGCACCGTCAAGAAGTCGATCGAACGCCTCAAGTGGCTCGAAAACCTTCAGAAGAGCCCGGAATTCAAAATGATCTCCAAGAAGGAGTTCTCTGCCCTTACCCGTGAAAAGGAAAAGCTGCAGCGTAACCTTCAAGGCATCCGTTCCATGGACGGACTGCCCGACGCAATCGTCATCGTCGACTCCGCCCGTGAGTCCATCGCCGTCGCCGAAGCGCGCCGCCTCAACATCCCAATCGTCGCCATCGTCGATTCGAATGCCGATCCGGCCAAAGTCGACTACCCGATTCCGGGCAACGACGACTCCGTCCGCTCGATCCGCGTGATCCTTCAGAACCTCGTGGACGCCCTCGTCGGCGCCAAGAAGGGCTGAGGCTTCCTGACGACTTTGTCACTCAACCGGCGCTGAGCACCGAGGTTTCCTCCGTGTTCCATGCGCCCTCACAATCGCTATCCCAAGAATTACATACTCATGATCACTGCCGCACTCGTTAAAGAACTCCGCGACAAAACCAACGCGGGCATGATGGACTGCAAGAAGGCCCTCACCGCCACCGAAGGCGACCTCGAAGCCGCCGTGACCTGGCTGCGCGAAAAAGGCATCTCCAAAGCTGCTGCCAAAGCCGACCGCGAAGCTTCCGAAGGCATCATCGCCGCCCGCCTGTCCGATGACGGCAAGTCCGGCATCCTCGTCGAGGTCAACTGCGAGACCGACTTCGTCTCACGCAACGAAGGCTTTGTTGCCTTCGTCGACGACATCGCCGACACCCTCGCCGCCAGCGACGCCAAGAACCTCGAAGAAGCCCTCAAGGTTTCCAAGGGCGACGGCACCATCGACGACTTCGTGAAGAGCAAGGTCATCGAAGTCGGCGAAAACCTCCAACTGCGCAAGTTCGAGCGTTTCGACATCGCCGACCACGGCGCCATCGCCCAATACATCCACATGGGTGGCAAGGTCGGCGTGCTCGTCGAAGTCGGTGCTGAAAGCGGTGACACCGCCGCCAAGGATGAGTTCCGCGACCTCGTCAAGGACATCACCCTGCACATCGCCGCCGCCGCACCGAAAGGACTCGCCCGCGAGGACATCGATGCCTCGGTCGTCGAAGCTGAGAAGGAAGTCTTCCGCGCCCAACTCGCCAACGAAGGCAAGCCCGAGCAGATCATCGAAAAGATCATCGAAGGTAAGATCGGCAAGTTCTTCTCCGAAAGTTGTCTCCTTGAGCAAGCCTTCGTGAAGGACCCCGACACCACTGTCAAAGGCCTCGTCGAAGGAACCAGCAAGAAAGTCGGCGACACCCTCGTCGTCCGCCGCTTCGTCCGCTTCGGCCTCGGCGAATAAGGGTCTTTTCCCACCTACTCTCAAACGCCCGCCTCCTGCAAAGGAAGCGGGCGTTTTGCATGGGAAGAGCGACGCCCCCGTCGCTCAAACGGTTGATGTCTCAACCCCTCCGACCTGATGCCTGCCCTACGGAAAGAGCGATCATTTCGATTGCGGCACGAGGCCGTGCCACCTCCCATCACCACAAACAAATCCTCCCCGACCAGCGAAATTTTTCTTCGCCCGCAGGGCCTCGGCACCGATTCCCCCGGAACGCCGACCGTCCTTCGCAAGACTCTGGCCACGCCTTTCGCCAAAAGTGCAAGAAACGCGGAGTGAGTCCCAATTGGGGCGTGGAGGCAGGCAGCCCATCGACGCTTCAATCTCAGAAAGTCATGGTCGCTGTCCTACCACAACCGACGCCTGCCAAAGACCCCTTCGCGGAGCGTCCTTTTCTCGTCTTCTGGGAAGTCACCCGGGCCTGCGCCCTCGCCTGCCAGCACTGCCGCGCCGAGGCCCAATCAAAACGTCATCCGAAGGAATTGAGCGAAGCCGAGGCTTTCGACTTGGTGGATCAGCTCGCCGAGCTCAAGCCACCGATGCTGATCCTCACCGGCGGTGACCCCTTGATGCGGCGCGACGTCCTATCCATCGCCCGCCGCGCCACCGATGCCGGCATGCGTGTCGGCCTCAGCCCATCCGGCACCGCTCGCCTGATGCACTTCGATTTCAACGCGATCCGTGAAGCCGGAATCGAACGGATTTCCCTGAGCCTCGATGGCGCGTCTAAAGAAACCCACGACGCCTTCCGGGGAGTAAGTGGCACCTTCGACCGCACCATCGCCGCCGTCGAAATGGCTCACGCCGCCGGACTCTCTGTTCAAATCAATACGACTCTAACACGTTCCAATCTTCACGAGTTCGACGCCTTTCGCGACCTCATGTTCGAACTGAAGCCCGCGATGTGGAGTGTCTTCGTTCTCGTCCCCACCGGGCGCGCCCAAGCCAACGAGGTCCCCGAACCCGAAGAGCTCGAAAAGATCTTCGAACAAATGGCCGACCTTGTCGGCAATACTCCCTTCGCGATCAAAACCACCGAAGGCCATCACTTCCGACGCGTCCTCGCCCAGCGCGGAAAAGGCGGCACCAAAGGTCGCCAGGGCATGCGTTCGCCACTCGGCATTCGCGATGGACGCGGCGTCATGTTCATTTCCCACACCGGCGTCGTCAGCCCGAGTGGCTTCCTTCCCTTCCAATGCGGCACCGTGCGCGAGCACCATCCCGCATGGATCTACCGCAAGCACCCGCTGTTCGTCAGCCTGCGCAACTCCGATGCGCTCGGCGGCAAATGCGGTCGCTGCGAATTCCGCAACATCTGCGGCGGCTCACGCGCCCGTGCCTATGGCGTCAGCGGCGACGCCTTCGCCGCAGATCCCTCCTGCTCTTACCAACCGGAAAGACAGTAGACTTCAAGACTGAAGACATAAGACCGGACCACCTCCCACCTCCCACCTCCCACCTCCCACCTCCCATCTCCCATCTCAAGAAACACCATGATCAACATCACCCGACTCTGGACCGGACAAGCTCAACCCGCCGACAACCTCCGCTACGGCCAAGGCCACGGCTCGGCGGCCAACTCCCGCGCCCGCAAACCCATCGTCGTTTGGAACATCACCCGCACCTGCAACCTGCGCTGCGTCCACTGCTACTCGGACTCGATGGCTCAGCAGTATCCCGGTGAGTTGAAATGGGATCAAATGCAGGACGTCGTCAAGGACCTCGCGGACTATCAGGTTCCCTCACTCCTCCTCTCCGGCGGTGAACCTCTCATCCACCCACGCTTCTTCGAGCTCGTCGACTACGCCACCGAACTCGGACTCAAGCTCACCATTTCCACCAATGGCACTCTGATCACTCCGGAAAAGGCCGCTCGTTTGAAGGAAGCCAACGTCGCCTACGTCGGTATCTCGCTCGATGGGATCGGTGCCATCCACGACGAATTCCGCGGCAAGAAGGGCGCCTTCGATGCCGCCGTGAAGGGCTTTCGCAACTGCGAAGACGTCGGCCAGAAGACCGGCCTGCGCATGACTCTAACAAGACACAACGTCGCCAACATCGAACGCATCCTCGATTTCATCGAAGAACAAGGCATCCAGCGCACCTGCTTCTATCACCTCGTCCCCGCCGGACGCGGCAGCGAACTCCAGGTGCTCGACCCCGCCGAATCACGCCACGCGATCGACACCATCATCAAACGTGTCGAGTACTGGCAGGCGACCAACCAGAACCGCGAAGTTCTGACCGTCACCCAGCCCGCCGACGGCGCCTACCTTCTCCACCGCATGGAGCAGGAAAATCATCCGAACCTGAAGCAAGCACGCCAACTCCTCAAGTGGAACGGCGGCGGAGCCAACAGCTCCGGACGCGCCGTTTCGAACATCGACACCCAGGGCAACGTCCACCCCGACCAGTTCTGGCAGGACGTCCAGCTTGGCAACGTTAAAAAGATGCCCTTCTCAAGCATCTGGGACGGCAAGAACCCGCTCTCCGCACCCATTCTCGATGAAATCCGCTCCATCGGTGATCTCTCGACCGAGCAGCGCCAAACTCTCATGCACGGACGCTGCGCCAGCTGCAAATGGTTCAGCACCTGCGGCGGCGGCTTCCGCACCCGCGCCGCCTTCGCCAACGGCGACCTCTGGGGCAGCGACCCCGCCTGCTACCTCACCGACGAGGAAATTGGCGCCGAAGTGGCCAATATGGAGAAGGAGTTTTAAACTCCTTCATCCCCTCCAATGAGCTCACTCAACACCAAGCTCGACCGAATCGCCACTGAACCTTTTCGGCTATTCTTCCCGCTCGGCATCCTCGCCTCAGCCATCGGCGTCCTCCTATGGCCGACGTACTTCGCCGGATGGATCACCACTTACCCTCTCGCAGCGCACGCCCGCTGGATGGTCATCGGTTTCGCGGGATGCTTCATCACCGGCTTCATCGGCACCGCTGGCCCGCGCCTTCTCGGCACCGACCCATGGTTCCGATTCGAGATCATCCTTCACACGATCATGGCGCTCGTCGTGTTCGTCCTCCTTTCCCTCAATCGGATCGCCGCCGCCGACCTGTTCACCGGATTCTGGCTGCTTGGCGTTCTGAAAAGCATGATTTTCCGACTACTCGTCGGTCGCCAGGACGTCCCACCACCCGGCCTCCCCCTCGTCTTCCTCGGCATCACCGGAGCGATGCTCGCCGGCTTCGCCTTAAGCATGGAGTCCTTCCTCACCTTCTCAATGCCCGTCCGCAACTTCTGGCGACTGCTCTATTTTCAAGGCTTCCTCTGGCTACCCATCCTCGGCGTCGCCCCCTACCTGCTACCCCGTTTCTTCGGCCGCAAGTCACCCCACTCTTTTCCCGACAGCACCACCCTTCCCGCTGGCTGGACGCGCCCCTTCATCGAATCCCTCATCGTCGGTCTGCTCCTCATAGCCAGTTTCGCTCTGGAAGCCTGGCGACCCGGCCCCTCCGGCATAATCCTTCGTACGGTGGTGGTCGTCGTCTACCTCAGCCTCTCGGTTCCCGGCCTCGTTTCATGGAGCAAGGTCAACGGCCTCGGCCTCGCCCTGCGCTGGATCCTTCCCTGCGCCGCCGGCGGCTGGCTCCTCGCCGTCGCCTTCCCACCGCTGCGCATCGGCATGCTGCATCTGATGTTCATCGGCAGCGCCGGCCTCCTGATGCTCGCCGTCGCCACCCGCGTGATCCTCGGCCACAACGAACGCCGCGATCGACTCGCCGCACCGATGAAGTGGTTCCACTGGGTCTGGGCCATGGTCCTCATCACCGCCGCCACCCGACTCACCTCGGATTTCATTTTCAAAGTTCGCGTCACCCACTTCATCTACGCCGCCATCCTGTGGGTCATCGTCCTCGCCTTCTGGTCTTGGAAACTTCGCCGCGAACTCAAGCAACCGGTCTTTGAAGAAGGCATCATCAAGACCAAATGCCCTCGCAGGAAACGCCAACAGGCCGCAAGAATGCTGAGGGAAGGTTGAAGTCTGGCCATTAAACTCAGGAATCCATTCGCTTCATTTCACCATTTTCCAATCTCAATCACCGTTCGAATCCGCCATATTCCGGCCGTGCTCATTCTCGTCATCAACTGCGGCAGCTCCTCGGTGAAGCTGGCGCTCTTCCAACAGAACGACCCGACCCCGGTCGCCACAGGTGTCATCGACCGCATCGGCAGCGAATTCATTGAGGGCTGCTACCGCGTCGGCGAGGGCCCGCGTCAAAAACTCGAATGCCCACCCAATGGCGATCACGCCGCCGCTCTCGATGCCGCACTCAACGCCTTCCGAGCCGAGCCCGCCCTCAAAGACCTCACCGTCACCGCCGTCGGCCACCGCGTCGTTCACGGCGGGCAGTATTTCTCCGCACCCGTCCTCGTCGATGATGATGTCATTGCCAAAATCCGTTCTCTGGCCCCCCTTGCTCCCGTTCACGCCATCCCCAATGCCCTTGGCATCGAGTCCGCCATCCGACTCTTTCCCGGCGTCCCCCAAGTCGTCGTTTTCGATACCGCGTTCCACCAAAGCATCACGCCGGAAGTCTACCGCTACGCCATCCCCGACGACCTTTACCAAGGCCACCAGATCCGTCGCTACGGTTTCCACGGCACCAGTCACGCCTACGTCGCCGAGGAAGCCGCCCGAAGCCTCGGTCTTGATTTCGAAAACTGCCGCCTGATCTCCGCCCACCTCGGCAACGGCTGCAGCGCCACCGCGGTGCTCAATGGCAAATCCGTCGACACCTCCATGGGCCTCACCCCCCTCGAAGGCCTCGTCATGGGAACCCGCAGCGGCAACGTCGACCCCAACCTCCACAACTTTCTCGCCAAAGAAGCCGGTCTCAGCCTTGAGGAAATCACCGATCTTCTCAACCGAAAGTCCGGCTTGGCAGGTCTGAGTGGCATCTCCAACGATCTCCGCGTACTTACCGAGAAATACCTCGCAGGCAACCAAGCCGCCAAACTCGCCATCGATGTCTTCTGCTTCCGCCTCGCCCGCGAAATCGCCGCACTCACCATCGCCCTCAAAGGCATGCCCGAAGCCCTCATCTTCACCGGCGGCATCGGTGAAAACTCCTGTCTCGTGCGTGGCTTGGTTCTCTCACACCTCACGGCATTCGGCTTCGAACTTGATCCCGCACGCAACGAAGCCGCCGGCTCCGAATCTGGAGGAGTCGTCACCGTCCAGGACTCGAACGGACCAACGGCAATCGTGATACCAACGAATGAAGAATTTGCCATCGCCCGCGCCACCGCCGGACTCTGCTGATTCAAACGATTCACGCACCCATGCCACGACACACCTTTCTCACCATCCCTGCCGGAAGAAGCGTCGGCCTCACCTCCGTCAGCATCGGCCTCGTCCGCACCTTCGACCGACTCGGCGCTCCCATTGGCTTTTTCAAAGCCCTCAGCCAACCGCGCATCGGCGAAAACTTCGACCGCTCGTCAGCCTATCTCGAAGTCACCAATACCCTCGAACCCGCCGCCGCCATTTCCGATGAGCGGGTCAAAGATGCCATCGCCAAGGGGCGGATCGACGATCTAATGGAGGAAGTCGTCAGCCACTTCGAGGACATCCCAGCCGAGCAGGAAACCATCATCGTCGAAGGCGTCGTCAGCACGCCTGAAGTTCCCGACGCCCAAGCGATCAACGCCGCACTCGCTCGCGCACTCAATGCGGAGGTCATCCTCGTCGCACGCCCGCTCGGCAATCACATCGACGCCCTCGTTCGCCAACTCGACGAGATGCTCAACAGCATGCCTCCCGCGATTCTGGATGTGCGACCTGCCGTCGTCCTCAACCATGTCGACCTACCCGGTTTATCCAAAGAACTTGGCCTAAAGTCCGCGACCGCACACGAAGCACTCGTCGCCCTCCAGCACCGAATCGGACAGAACCGACTCCGTTTCGACATCATCGGCCTCATCCCCTCCAGCCCCGATCTTTCCGCCACCCGCGTTGCCGACATCGTCGATCAACTCAACGGCAAAATCATCGTTCCCGGCGACATGAATGCCCGCCGAATCAAGGAGATCACACTCTGCGCTCGCACCGTCCCGAACATGCTCAGTGCCTTCAAGACAGGCACGCTGATCGTCACCCCATCCGACCGCTCTGATATCATCGCCGCCTCTGCCCTTGCAGCGACCAAATCCATCCAACTGGCCGGACTCGTTCTCACCGGCGAAACCGAACCTGATCCCGCCACTCTCGCATTCTGCAAGGATGCCTTCTCACTCGATGGGGGACTGCCGATCATTCAGGTCAGCACGAGTTCCTTCGAGACCTCAAAAATCCTCTTCACCCTGAATCCTGAACTTCCGGTCGAAGACATCGAACGGATCAACCTGGTAATGGAAACCGTCGCCCTCGGGATGGATACCTCATGGCTCAGAAACCGTTGTTCGATGACCGTTGAAAGACGGCTCTCCCCACCTGCCTTCCGCCATCGCATCACCACCATCGCACGGCGCACGCTGAAACGCATCATCCTCCCGGAGGGAGAAGAACCGCGCACCATTCAGGCCGCGATTCGTTGCGCCGAGAGATCCATCGCCAAATGCCTGCTCGTCGGCGACCCCCAACATATCGCCGAAGTTGCACACAACAATAGCTTCACGCTGCATCCCGATATCGAAATCATCAATCCCACCGATGTCCGCGACCGCTATCTTGACCCGCTGTTGGAACGCCGACGCAGCAAAGGCATGACCGAAAAGGACGCCATCGAGAGCCTGCGCGACAACACCGTGCTCGGCACCATCATGCTCGCTCTCGACGAAGTGGACGGACTTGTTTCCGGTGCCATCCAAAGTACCGCCAATACCATCCGGCCCGCGCTCCAACTCATCAAAACCCACCCAGACGCGCGGGCTGTCTCCTCGGTCTTCTTCATGTGTCTTCCCGACCAGGTGCTCGTCTACGGCGACTGCGCCGTGAACCCGGACCCCGACGCCGAACTGCTCGCCGACATCGCCATCCAAAGCGCCAATTCCGCAAAAGCCTTCGGCATCGAGCCGATCGTTGCCATGATCAGCTACGCCACCCACGGCTCCGGCAGCGGCAGCAACGTCGACAAAGTCAAGGAAGCCACTGATATCGCCCGCCGCCGGGACCCATCACTCACCATCGACGGCCCCCTCCAATACGACGCCGCCAGCATCCGCGAGGTCGCCAGGACCAAAGCTCCTAACAGCAGCGTCGCCGGCCGCGCCAACGTCTTCATCTTCCCCGACCTCAACACCGGCAACACCACCTACAAGGCCGTCCAGCGTTCCGCCAACGTCGTCTCCATGGGCCCCATGCTCCAAGGCTTGCGCAAACCCGTCAACGACCTCAGCCGCGGCGCATCCGTCGACGACATCCTCTACACCATCGCGCTCACCGCCGTTCAGGCCGGGCAGACTTCGACCGGCTGACCTTTGACGGGCTACGAGTCTTCTCGCTGTTCGCGCCTCAGCCGCGCTGGAGATGCCTCTGCCCCCCCAACAAGCCGGAACAACCTCGAATGGTTCACTCGCTTGCGTCCCCGACAAAAAATGCTTTTCTGTCTCCATGCTGCGTCCGATCCTTTTCCTCCTTTGGCCGATATTGCTAACGGCGGAAGAGACGCTCTCCCTCGATCGCATTGTCGTCATCGGAGCCAGCGTCTCCCGCGGATTCACCGAGACCGAGCCCTTCGGTGGCGAAAAGTCGCACTTGCTTCGGTTTGATCGCTATCTCGACAAGGCTCTAACAGCCCCTCACGGCAAGATTTCCAATGAAGCCAGCCACCTATTCTTCACCTCTGTTGAAAGGCAAGCAAACAGCCAGCTGAATCGGCTATCACGACGAGACCCAAGCCTCGTCGTCGGCATCGACTTCCTCTTTTGGTTCCTCTACGGCCATCCCGAAAAGGTTGGCGATCGACTTCAACTCTTCGACCGCGGCCTTGACTTGCTGTCGACCATCGAAGTCCCCCTGATCATCGGTGACATTCCCGATGCTTCGGCCGCCATCGGTCACATGCTGTCCCGTCACATGGTGCCGGATGCCAAGATCCGGGCCGAAGCCAACAGGCGACTCACCGTTTGGGCCGCCAAGCGCCCTCACGTCTCGGTCGTGCCACTCAGCGAATTTGTGAAGTCTTCCGAGGCGGACGTCGCCATTGAAGTCGGCGAAGTCACGATTCCTGCTGGGTCCACCAGACGTCTCCTCCAACGCGACCGGCTTCATCCCACCCACCCGGGCTGTGCCGCCTTGGCATTGGCAGTGATGTCTGCTCTTACGGACTTCGGTCTCAGTGAGAATCAGGTCTTGTGGAACCCCGAGGAGATTCTGAGCGAAGAGCCATCCGCCACCGACTGACTACTCGCCAGCGGCCTTCTTCTTGAGGAAGAGAAGGACCTTCGAGAAATCGACCTTCATCTTGCTGCCAGGTTCGGCGACCTGGAAAACAATTCGCGAAGTCCCACCGTTGGCGACGATGTTTGCCAGATACTTGCCCGGCTTGAGCTTCTTCTTATCCATGGTGGCATCGAGTTTCACCTCTTTCACGTTGTTGGCAAAGATCACCGCCGCAGGCTGACCTTCCAAGACGGTGCCATCCTCATTGCATGGAAAGGCATTCACGATCAGCATCGGCACCTCTGCATCGAGTGAAAGCACCGCATCATCTGTCACCGGCTGCGAGACTTCGGCGAACAGGTCATTGTCTCCCTTCATCTCTGCTTTCACACCACCGAGGGTGATGTCGAAGGGCAGAAACATCGGGCGCTCCTCGGCCGCCGCTGGCATGGAGTAGACAAACCAACCCATCAGCACCCACACAAACCACATCGAACGAACTCTCACGCTTTGCAGCAAAGACGAAACCCCACAGAAAAACAAGCCACCATGACCATGGCCTCCCACTATCCCACTTCGGCTAAGGCCAGCAGCTCGCGTAATCTTCCTTCAGCACTTGCTGATGTCTTCGCCACGAAGCCACGGGCGTGAGCAAAATGGACATCTTCCTCGGTCTCGATGCGGTTGAAGTCCAAACGAGGATCATCGTTGAATCGTGACAAACCATACCCGCTGCCCCGCCGATCAGGATACACCATGCCGGCCACTTCCTTATCCATTCCAATCGACTCCAGATAACGTCCCAGTCCTGCAGACGCTTCTTCCGGCATCGGATCGGTTCGCGGCATGAAAAGAACCTTTAGCTCACCCACTTCCCAAATCACCGCGTTTGCAGCAACAAATTCGAGGCGTTTCTTCAGTGACTGGACAAACTCGAGGATGTCCTCACCAACCCAACGCATCACTTCATAAAGCGGCTCTCCGGCGCCGAGACTTGAAGTCTTCGCAAACCGGCGCAGCAAGGTAATGTCAATAGGGGACACAAGTCGGGCGAGCGCCTCGCGCTCCATACCCAGCCATTTCGCCGTCGAGATTGGACCCGTCACATCGAACCTCTCGGCGGTTTCCAGCCAGTCACAGAAATTACGTGCATCTTCGTATATCCCAAGATCCATCAGCACCAGGCTCAGAGCACAGATCGGCTCATGATCTCTCGGGAACTGGTGATGATCAAAATTTGATCGCTCCGGGTCATGCTCACCGCCGACGTCCACCACCGCAGTCGACTCATCATCCAGATCGGCCTGCTCCGGTTCGCACCTCTGAATTTCACAGCCATGAATGGCAGCAAGGACACAGCAAGCGAGGAACTCATCCTTATGAGCACCTCCGGGATGAGTTAGAATTCGGGTGATCTTCATTCGCGGGCAGACCCTATCGGTAAGCCCGCCGCATGCAACCCCCGGCTCCCGCCATCGGGACACAAAAAAGCCGCCGTAGAACAACACGTCCTACGGCGGCGATGAAATGAATATCAGAGGCTTGCCTTGAGCTTCTCGAATTGAGCTTCGAGCGCATCAAGTTCCTTGCGCTTGGCAGCGATCACCGCGTCTGCCTTGCCAAGAGCGGCGAGGATCTTTGTGCGGTCACCGGAAGCCACAACAACAGCCTTTGCCTTGCGGCCTGGAGGACGGCCACGCTTGGCGCCCTTGGTAGCCTTCTTGGCCTTCACTGCCGTCTTCTTCTTGGCGGTGGCCTTGCCACCCTTCTTCAACCAAGCTCCAACGGTGAGTTGGCTTACACTGAACTTCTTCGAAGCATTGGCTGCTCCTCCACGTCCGTTCGCTGCATTGTACTCATTGACGAAATCAATGATCTCCTGCTTCTCAGCGTCGGTATAACGCTTGCCCTTTTTGCTTTTCTTACTAGCCATGCCTCAGCCTGTTACGGTGATTCCGTCTACACAAGCAATGTTTTTTTAGATATATTTGCGTCCACCCTCATTTATATTCCAAGAGCATCTTCCCCTTGCCTCCCGCGTTCTTCGCTGGATCTGGAGTCCAAACAAGTGTGAAGCCTTTGGCAATCAGGTCTGCATCCGGCTTTTCAAACTCAAATTGGCCGATATCACCCGCATCAAACTCAAACCTGCCCCCGTTGTAATTCTCAATCTCTGCTCTCAGATAACGGAACGGCCCACATTCTTTGGCCACGGCTTCCACCGTTTCATCACCTTTGAATTTTGCTTTCTTCTTGTCGACCTTGACGAAGTCAAATCGATCATCTTCCGCTCTCTCCAAGAGTTTCTCCTCTTCATCTACATGTCTGTAGACGTTCGGTATGATCACCCGGATCGCGAAACGGATCGGGTTCTCCGTCAGCTCCCCCTTGTCGAGAATCTGACCGCTGGCGATAATCTCTCCGTCGTCGACCTGATAATGCACCTCATACTTCGCACCGCCGGTGACGGTTCCGCGGTATTTCACTTCTTCGGCCTCGTTGGACTCCGGAGTAATGGCTTCCCATCCATCCTCAATGGCCGACTTCACGACGTCTCTCCCGTCAGGCATCGTTTCCAAGATCACTGGCCTGATGGAGAGCCAATTGCCTTGGGAAATACGATCCTTGGACTTTTCATCGATGGGAATCAGCGAAGCCTGTCCGTCCGGAGCCACCCCAAAGTGCATTTTTTTTCCTTCATATCCGGAATACCAAGCCATCCAAGGTTTCTCGAAGAGTTCAGGGAGTTCTCCACCGAAAACGGTGGCCGACGAGAGCAGCAACAGGGCGAGGGATTTTTTCATGACGTGCTCCAATCAAGACTCGATGGCCGATCTTTGCCAGTGGTTTTCCAGCATGAATGCCGAAAAGCTCGCTCAGTCCGTAGAACAAGACGACCAACCTGCCGCCGACCTATCTCCCCAACTGCAGGCGATGTGGCTGGCCAGAAAGGGACGCTGGCATGAAGCCCACGATCTATGTCAGGAAATTCCAAGCCCAGCCGGGCCATGGATCCACGCCTGGCTACACCGCCAAGAAGGCGACTACGGCAATGCCTGCTACTGGTATGCTCAGGCAGGAAAGCCCGCCCCGAAATCCGACGCCTCCCTCGATCAGGAATGGATTGAAATCACCAACGAGCTGATATCCTAACCAAGGGCCGACGGATAGGGAAACGCATCCCCACCCCAGGAAGCCGCCTATTTGAACTCAAGCCTGAATCCCGCATTCGCATCCGGATTTCCAGCGGGTGCGGCCATCCAATTGAGGGAGAAACCCATGGAGAGCGGCTGCATTTTTCGATTCCAAAATTCAAACACTCCAGCGGCACCCGATTCAATCTCCAGCCTCGGTCCTTTGAAACCATCGTACTCAATCTGAGCCGATTCAATCGCACTCGCGTTGATCTCTTCCGCGTCGATCTCCTCGAAGATATCAAGCTTCCTTTTCTTCCCATCCGCCATCAGGAGTTCTATCCGGTCACGTTTGAATTTCTTCTCGAAGCCGTCCTTCCCACGTTCGAATCGAAAGTAGTCCGGGATCTGAAGCCTGAAGACCAATCGGATCGGCTTCTCCCTCAGCTCACCAGCCTCCAAGATCCTCCCCTCGCAGGACACTTCACTGCCATCGATTTGAAAGCTTACTTCATATTTCGCGCCCCCCTCGACCATTGCGCGATAGGCGATTCTCTCAGCTTCCAAGCCAGGCTCGGTTAGGGCCTCCCAACTTTCTTCGACCACCTTCTTCGAGTAGGCCCGTCCATTTGACTGAACCTCTTCAATGATCGGTTGGATTCTGATCCAGAGCGCGGAGGTGAATTGCTCGCCATCGCTCTTGAGCGGGATCAAGGATCCCCGTCCATCTCCCCCGACCCCGAAGTGAAAACTCCTCGACTCGTGGGCACTAAACCAGCCCACCCAGGGTTTCTCGGAAAGCTCGGGGAGCTCTCCCGCGAGCAAGGGCGTCAGCGCTAGAAGCGAAATGGGCAGCAAGCATTTCATCACGCCTTTAAGGGAAACCGAGATCGACAGCCCAAGCCAAGCGCTAACATCGATTCCACCTGCTCAAAAGCGGGCACTCCGTCAGATTTGCTGACGCGCTGCAGCAGTGACGCGTCCGGGAACTGCTCTGGACTGGGTGTGTGAAGACCTTCGAGCTCCGGGCCTCATCTGAATTCGCCGGATGCCTCGTGGAAAAGATCCTCGTCGAAACCATCGGTGTGCAAGTCGCGATGCGCCGTGACAAGCGCTGCAGGCCCCATTGCCCCACCTGCGAGGTGAGCTTAACGGCGGTTCGGGATGGAAAGATCGCGGACTACAATCTGCCGCTTGCCGACAGGGTAGCGGTGTCGGTGACGCTGCCCGCCATTCCAGGGCGGTGTCCGAAATACACGGATCTCGGCACACCGCGCCCGCCCGGGGACTGCTGCGCGCCCTGCCAGCGTCGCCGGCTTCCTCAAACATCGCATCACCTCGGGGCGCATCGAAAGCTTCAACAACCAAATCGCCGGACTCATCCACCGCGCCTGCGGCATGACCAATCTCAAGCATCTCTTCCTCTAGATGCGGGCTCAATCACTCCAGCAAATCTGCCGGAGAGCTAAACTTTCTCCCCTCCGCGGGCACGCGGGCGCGTTCTTTACTGGCGAACTGCCTCCATCAGCATGAAGATGGGCTAGGTTGAACGCGGACTCCTCCATCGATGCTCTCAAAAAACCGGCTTCATCGCCGGCTTTCCGCGCGATCCTCTACCCGACCTACTCGATTGGCTCGGCCCTGAACCACTTTTTCCGACGGCGGATCCGGCCGGCCGGAATGGGATTGCTGATTCTCGGACTGGTAATCACCTGCCTTGCGGGCGGGCAACCCCCGGGCAAGGAGACCAATCCTATTTTCATGGCGCTCTCATTCGGCTTCACCCTCGGCGTGATGGCCCTGGTCGCCCTGCCGTTCCGCCGCGCCCGTCTCGAAATTACAAGAGACCTTCCCAAGCACGCCACCGCAGGCGAAACCCTGAAAATCCGATACCGGGTGAAAAACCTCGCTCGCTTGCCGCTCCGAAATGCCTGGCTCGCCGAAACGCCACCCGATTCACGTCCGGCGAAATCCACTTTTCAGTTCGCCCAAGAACCAGGTGAGGAATCCCGCAATGCCTTCGATCGAATTTTTTCCTACTACTGCTGGAGCTGGCTCCAAGACAAGCGGCTGGCCTTCGATTTCGGCCAAGCCGGCGATCCCATCGATCTACAAGCCGGAGCGACCCACACGTTTCACTCCGAAATCACTCCACGACGCCGGGGCCTCATTCGCCTCGACGACTTGCGCCTGCTGCTTCCCGACCCTTTCGGTCTCTATCAACGCTGCGCCCGGGTCAACGCACCCGCCGCTACGCTCGCTGTTCTGCCACAGCGGCATCAGTTGCCGGTCTTCGAGCTTCCCGGAAGCGCCCGCTTCCAACCCGGGGGCGACGCCGCCGCCCGCAATACCGGACCGTCCGGTGACTTCGTCGGCCTGCGTGAATACCGCTCTGGAGATCCCCTTCGCCTGATCCATTGGAAAAGCTGGGCGCGCACCGGCCAGCCCATCGTCAAAGAACTGGAGGACACCTTCTTTCCCCGACATGGACTGGTGCTCGACACCTTCCCTGACGCGGGCGACGAGGACCTCTTCGAAGGCGCAGTGACGGTAGCCGCGTCATTCGTCGCTGCCGTCGACACCCGCGAGTGCCTGATCGACCTGATGTTCATCTCCGGACGCGAACGGGTCGTCACGGCCGGTCGCGGGGTCGGCCGTGCCGAAACGCTTCTTGAAGTCCTGGCCGGGGTCGAGTTCTCCCCGGAACCTCAGTTCGATTCACTGAACAAACTCGTACTTCGTCACGCCGAAGACCTCGCCGGTTGCCTGGCGATCTTCTCCGGCTGGTCCGATGAAAGGGCCAAGCTGCTCCAAAGGATTTCCTCCTTCGGCATCGAAATCGCCGCCATCGTCGTCTGCCACACGCCCCCGAAATCCCGACCTCCCCGCGTTCACTTCATCCGTGCCGCTCGTATCGCCGAGGACCTGATGCGCCTACCGACGAATCTCTAGCCTCTATCTTTCCAGACCCATGCCATCATCCAATAACCGCCGGCAGCCAGGCCCACCGCGCCTTCTGCTCGGCATCAGCCTCCTGTTCTGGGGTGGCATGATCGGGCATCCTCTCATCGGTCTACTCATGGCGGTCGCAGCCGAAGCCGCGCATTGGACACGGGTCCGCTGGGAATTCGGTGAACACGCTTTCTACCGGGCATGGCAGGCTTCGGTCCTGCTGGTATTCTTTGCCGGCGTGATCGTATGGATGGATTCATCGGTCTTCTCAGCCCTTCCACGCACTCTCATCTGGCTGCCGGTCCTGTTCTTCCCTCTTCAGTTCGCTCAATCCTACGGGATTCATCGTACCATGCCGCTTGCCACCTTCTCGCTCTTTGTCCGGAAAAGACGAGAACACGCCCGGAAACACGGTCTCCCCTTCCGCGATGTCCAGGTCGCCTTCGGGCACGTCTACTTCACCGTCATCATCATTGCCGCTTCCCTCGGCACCTTCGCCAAGACACCCATCTACTTTCCCTGTCTGATCATCCTCATTGCGTGGGCCTTCTGGCGTCAGTTTTCCTGGACCAACCGACTGGCTCCACTCTCCGCCATGCTGATCCTCGGGATTGCCGTCGCAGGAGGCTATGGCGGAGACAAGATCCTCGACATGATCTACCACCGCATGATCGGAATCGACAGCAGTGCCAACGACTTCGCCCGCCAGACCAGCACCGCCATCGGAAGCATGAAGGAGATCAAGCAGTCCCCGAATATTCTTTGGCGTCTCAAATCGGTCGAGGGCAGTCTCCCGCGCCGGATCCGTGTCGCAAGCTACAACAAATACACCAATACCCGCTGGAGAGCCGACCTTCTCAACGAATCCCAAGGCGATCAGATGTCCATGGACTTCAAAGAACTCGGATCGATCGGTGTCGAAGACCCCTTCCGCATCATCGGCCGCGGCGACAACTCCGAATTCATTACGGGAGAAGAGGCAAGCAGCTCCCACCTCCCCCGCTTTACCCTTACCGGCGCGCTCAAAAGACACGATCTCCTTCCCATCCCCACCAACGCGGCGAGCGTCATCATCCCCGCCCAGAACCTTGAAATCAATCCGCTCGGATCACTCCGTATCGATCCCAAGCACCCGGTTGCCAACGCCACGATGCTTTGGAAACGAGAGATGAACACCTCCTCGGCGCCGTGGTTGGCAAGAAGCCCCAAAGGATTCAGATGTCCCGATCTCGATATCCCCCGCCATGAGCAGGAGGTCATCACCGAAGTCGCCGACGAACTCAACCTGAGGGAGGGCAATCTTGAGGAGAAAATCACTCGAATCCGGAACCACTTCATCGAGCACTTCACCTACACCCGCTATCTCGACCGACCTTACCCGAAGTCGAATCTCGAAAATGATCAGTTCATCGGGATCTTCCTGCAGGACTCTCGTCGCGGTCATTGTGAGTACTTCGCCTCCGCCACCGCCATGCTCCTTCGCGAAGTCGGTATCCCGACGCGCTATGTTACGGGATTTGCCATCGTTGAAATCAACCCAAAGTCGGGTGAGGCCTTGGTTCGCGGGACTCACGCCCATGCCTGGTGCGAAGCTTGGGATGCCAATCGGGAAACATGGATCGAAGTCGACCTGACGCCCCCGGACTGGACCAGCATGGAAGCTCCGCGGATGCCACCTTGGCAGAACCTTCTCGACCGCTGGCACATGCTCCGCGATGACCTCCTCGTCTGGCGGAGCCACCCCGGCAACCTTGCCATCGCCATCGCCATCATCTTCACCCCCTTCGCCTTCGGTGCCATTTTGATCGGTCGGCGCTTGTGGAAATCGAAGCACCGTGTCGACCCCACCGTCGAACGTCGCGCTGCCCACGCCGCGCACCCGACCACCCCCTTGAGTGGACTCGAAAAATTGGCCGCCCGACACCTTGGTCCCCGACCACCCGGCACACCCTTGGGATCGTGGTTCATGGGCCTTGCTTCAAAAATCCCGCAACCCGAGCGACTCACTGAAGCCGTGACTATCCATCGCGAAATCCGCTTCGATCCTACAACCGACGCCGAAGCATTGACCAAGAGACTGGCCGCCCTCGCCGACCTACTCAGAAAAGATCTTAAGTCCTAGCACTGATCAGGAGTTGGAGTAACGTTTTTTCTTTTTAAGTTTTAAGGGTCTGTCCCTTTACAAGTTTTAAGGGTCTGTCCCTTTACAAAGAAATTGATTTCCGGCTTCAACTTTGATCTTCTCTTGTCATGCGTCGCCCTCGTTTCCGTGGCCCGAAAAATCTGCCCGTTGCCTACTTCCACTGCGTCTCGCGTATCGTCGGTCGGGAGTTCCTTCTGGGAGATGCCGAGAAGCAGCACTTCCTCAAACTCATGCGCCTCTACGAACGCCTCTGCGGCCTGCGCGTGATTTCTTACTGCCTGATGTCGAACCACTTCCACCTCCTCGTGGAAGTCCCCAAACGCCCATCCCCCGAACATCTTCCCGACGATGCCGCACTTGTCACCCGCGTCCGCGAAACGCTCGGCGACAAGGCCGCCAACGAACTCGAATGGGAACTCGGACACCTCAAATCCATCGGTAACACGAACGGCTGTGAAGCTCTACGCGAACGCTGGTTTGCCCGCATGTGGGACATCAGCCCCTTCATGAAGACCCTCAAACAACGCTTCACCCAGTGGTTCAACGGGCGCCACAAACGCAAAGGCACGCTCTGGGAAGACCGCTTTCGCTCCGTCCTCGTCCAGGGCGAATGCCATGCCCTGCGAGCCATCGCCGCCTACATCGACCTCAACCCCGTCCGCGCCGAGCTCTGCGACGACCCCGCAGACTACCGCTGGTGCAGCTACGCCGAAGCCCTCGCCGGCGGCAAACTCGCCCGCCAGGCCCTCGTTTTTCTCAACAGCCTCGCACCGCACGGCGGTCGCTTGCCAGACGCCCAGCAGCCAAAAAGCCATCAGGAAAGCCTGCGTCGCTGGCGCTGTTGGCTCTTCGGCGTGCCGCAAAGCGAAAACTCACAAGCCGAGCAACTTGCCCGAGAAAAGCGCCGCAGCGGCACCGCCACTACTAGAACTCGCGTCGATCGAAAAACGGCCCTCAAAGTCCTCGCCAAGGGCGGTCGACTCGACCAAGCCACCTATCTGCGCTGCCGAGTGCGCTACTTCACCGACGGTCTCGTCATCGGCACCCGCGAATTCGTCGAACAAAGCTTCGCCGCCTGTCGCGATTACTTCTCCCCATCCAGACAAACGGGAGCACGCTCACTACGCGGTCTCCAACTCGCCTCCAAACCAGAAAGACTCTTTGCCGCAAGACAACTGCAGAAAGAAGTCGTCACCTGAACTCGGACGGGCTGGCTCATCTCCTGAAACGCCATCGCCCCTGCCCAGACGAGCTGGGCAGGGGCGATGGCGGAGAGAGTGGGATTCGAACCCACGGTGACATCACTGCCACGCTCGATTTCGAGTCGAGTGCCTTCGACCGGGCTCAGCCATCTCTCCGTTGAACAGCCCGTCACGCGGTTTGTGCAATAGGATCGCGCCCTTTGTAAAGCCCACGTTTCCTTCTCATTCCCCATGATCGACAGCAAGGCCCGCCAACGCTAGCGTCCGCGCCATGAGCAATCCCGACCTGACCCTCCTCGGTCACTCCGAGAACCGCCTTCCCGCCAAACCCGAGGACGCCAAGCTCGAGACCTTCCCCAATTGCCGGCCCGGACGGCGCTTTTGGATCAACCTAGACTGCCCCGAATTCTCCTCACTTTGCCCGGTCACCGGTCAGCCCGATACCGCCCACATCGTCATCCGCTACGTCCCTGGCGAGACCTGTGTCGAAACCAAGTCACTCAAGTTCTACCTTGCCTCGTTCCGCAATCTCCCGGCCTTCAACGAGGAAATCGTCAACCGCATCCTCGACGATCTTGTCTCCGCGATGAACCCGACCGAACTCTACATCAGCGGAAAGTTCGGCTCACGCGGCGGCATCCAACTCACCTGCGAAGCCAGCCATCCGGAGAAATGAAAATCGTAGTTCTCCTCAGCGGCGGCATGGACTCCGTCACCGCTTTTTACGAAGTCGCCCAAGAACACAAGGTGGTCGCGGCGCTCTCCTTTGACTACGGCTCGAAGCACAATGCCAACGAGATCCCCTTTGCCAAACTCCACGCCGAGCGCGCCGGGGTCCCGCATCAGGTAATCAAGCTCGACTTCATCAACGAGCTCTTTGCCTCCGATCTTCTCAAAAGCGGAGGAGACATTCCCGACGGTCATTACGCCGAGGAAAACATGATCCGCACCGTGGTCCCCTTCCGCAACGGGATCATGCTTTCGATCGCCTGCGGATTTGCCGAAAGCGTCGAAGCCGAAGCCCTCGCGATCGCTGCTCACTCCGGCGACCACGCCGTTTATCCGGACTGCCGCGAGCCCTTCATGCAGTCCATGGCCACCGCCATGAAAGAGGGCACCTACGCCAGGATCGAGCTCCTGCGCCCGTTCATCGCCATGGATAAAACCGCCATTGCCAGACGCGGCTCGGAGCTCGGCATCGACTTCGCAGAAACCTGGTCCTGCTACAAAGGCGGCAGTACCCACTGTGGCACCTGCGGCACCTGTATCGAAAGGCGCGAGGCCTTCCTGCTTGCGGGCGTCACCGATCCCACCGACTACCTCGCGACCCCTCCCATTCCTGAGGGGCCCGCTGATCACTAAGCTCTCCGCCGGTGGCAGCTCAATCCGTATAGTAACGCTTCGGCCCTTCGCTTGGCTTGGGAATGTGCTTCAACTGCTCGAAGTCACCCTCTTCACAGCAGCAGACGAAACCTTCGGCATAACTCTTCAGCTTGTCCCAGCATTCACGAATTTCCTTGGCTTCCTTGGCATCGATCGAGTTGTCCAAGGCCGCTGCCGAGATCTGCTGAAGCAGACCTGAGAACTGACCAATAATCTCATTGGTCGCCGGCAGAACTTCGAAGCCCTTATTGCAGGAACTCTCCGGATTCCGGACAAAGTAGCCCCGGCTGTTCTGACACAGCCACTCGATGATCTTGGTGTCATTGCTGAGCTCGATGATCTTCATCAGCCGATCCAGCGGATTGCGGCTACCCGATCCATCTTCGCTTTGCTTCTCCGCCCATTTGTAGACCAGCGAGAGGGACACCCCGAGTTCCGAGGCCACCGCCTTGGGACTGGTCTTGGCGAACGCCTGCTTGAGAACCTCATGACTTTCCATGGCACGGAAGCTAGAGCGCTCTTCACTGCTTGAAAATCCAATTCTCTGCCCAATCGAGAATCCTTCTCAGACGCCGGCCAATCCCTGCTTCGACTCCGCGGCAATATCCTCCACGTGGGCCACACTCTCGACCTTGCACAGCCGTTGCCGCAGCTCCTTAGCCCCCGGAAAACCTTTACAATAAGCCATCAACCGCGCCCGCATCGCCATGATCGCATGCCGCTCGGTGCCATAGCGATTGCTCTCGGCCGCCAAGCGACAATGCCTTAGCACCAGTTCCCAGCGTTCTCCCAGAGGCACTCCTGGCAGCTCCCTTCCGGTCTGAAGATAGTGTTTTGCCTCACGGAAGACCCACGGATTCTGCATCGCCGCGCGACCAATCATCACGCCACTCACCGCCGTCGTCTCCTTCCGATGGGCCAGGTCCGCACCAGTGGCAATGTCACCATTTCCAATCACCGGCACGGTGACAGCCCTGGCACAGGCATCGATCACCTCCCAGTTGGCATCGCCACTGTAGCCTTGCGACCGCGTCCGACCATGCACCGCAATCGCCTGCATGCCGCATCCTTCCAAAATCTTGCAGACCTCCACCGCATTGACGTGATCCTGATCCCAGCCGATCCGGATCTTGGCTGTCACCGGCACGATCCCCTCGCAAGCCTTCGCTACCCCACTCGCCACCGACTCGAGGCTTTGGCAGTCCTTCAAAAGTGACGAACCACCATTCTTCGACACCACCTTGTTCACCGGACAGCCGAAGTTGATATCAATGAAATCCGGCCGCTTCCAATCGACGATTTTCCGCGCCGCCTCCCCCATCCTCTCGCCATCGCCGCCGAAAAGCTGGACGCCAACCGGCCGCTGCCCGTCGGTGAACTCGGTATATTTCCTCGTCCGTTCGTCCGCTACCATGATGCCCTCAGCCGAGACAAACTCCGTCACCATCACATCGGCCCCCAGCTCCTTGCAGATCTGGCGAAACACCACGTCCGTCACTCCCGCCATCGGCGCGAGGTAGAGGGGAAAGGCATTGTTTTGAAACCATGGGAGCACGGGCGGACCAAAGCACACGGACAAGGAGTTTCCAACTCCTTCCGCCCCAGCACTGGGTTCAGCCATCCGAAATGGCCCACTCTGGCGGAAAAATCACGCCCTCTGATCACCGGGCCGACAAACTCCCTCTCCACAATTCAACCTTGGCCCAGCACCGTTAGACCGCCAGCATCCCCCCGATGAAACGTCTCGCCCTGCACTGGCAGATCCTCTTCGCCCTGATCCTCGCCACCCTGACAGGCGTGATTTTTCGTACGCTCTTCAACGGCCAGGCTCCGGATGGAACCCTTGTCGCCAAGTCGTTGGGCTTCTCTCAATTCGTCGGTGACCTCTTCATGCAGGCGCTGAAGATGATCATCGTCCCGCTGATCGTCACCTCGGTCATCAGCGGCATCGCCAGTCTCCAAGGGGTCAAAGGCTTCGGGCGACTCGGGGCGAAGACCTTCGGCTTCTACGCCATGAGCTCGCTCATCGCCGTGATCACCGGCCTGCTGCTGGTGAATCTAATCAAACCCGGCATGGTCGACGGCAAACCGAACGAGGTCATCCGCAAGGTTTTCGATGCCAAGGAAGCCTCCGCCTCCGAAGCTGAGTTGGCCACCGTGGCAACGGCCAACATGAGGGAGTCAAAGGACTTCCTCGACACCATCAAGATGATGGTCCCCGAGAACATCTTCGCCGCCGCCACCAACAACGGCCAAATGCTCGGCGTCATCGTTTTCAGTCTGCTCTTCGCCATCGCCATCACCAAGCTCCCGGCCGACGAGATGCGAACGCTCAAGGAATTCTTCCAAGCGGGCAACGATGTGATGATCACCATCACCCGCTGGATCATGGCCATCTCACCGATCGGAGTCTATGCGCTGATGTTTCCCGTGATTTTCAAAAATGGCCCCGATGTCTTTGCCGAGATGGCGAAGTATTTCGCGACCGTCCTCGCCGCCCTCGGCATCCACATGTTCGTCAGCCTGCCACTCGTCCTCACCTTCGTCGCCAAGGTCAACCCATGGGCCCATCTGCGTGCGATGCGCGAAGCCCTCCTGCTCGCCTTCTCGACCGCCTCATCCTCCGGAACCCTCCCGGTCACCATGCGCTGCGTGCAGGACAACGCCGGCGTCTCGAAGCGTACCGCGAGCTTCACCCTCCCTCTCGGCGCTACCGTCAACATGGACGGAACGGCGCTCTACGAATGCGTCGCGGTCGTCTTCGTCGCCCAGGTCCTCGGCTATCAACTCGGTTTCGGCGAGCAGTTCATGATCGTCACCGCCGCCTTGCTGACCAGCATCGGGGTCGCTGGAATTCCTTCCGCCAGCCTCGTCGCCATTCTCCTGATCCTGAAAAACAGCGGAATCCCCGACGCCCAGGCCGCCACCGCTGTCGTCGCGCTGCTTTCCGTCGACCGCCTCCTCGATATGGCCCGCACCGCGGTCAACGTCTTCGGCGACTCCTGCGCCGCCGTGGTGATCGCCACGAGCGAAGGCGAGAAAGTGCTGGAAGACGCCACCGCGTGAAAAGCCAGGCCTTGCGACCTGCTCAGAGCGGGCGATCTTCGGGTAAACCAAACGCTCCCGAGCGTCCATTTACCCCCGCCCATGAGAAAAACCCATTTCCTTGGCCTGTTGGTGCTCACGTGCCTCTTCATTCAGGTCGCCAGCGCCGCCCCATCCGGCAATCTTTGGCACATTCCCTTCGCTCAGGAGAACGGCATCCCAGACCGCATGCGCGATCCTTACGTCGAGATCGATCCGCAGGGGTCGTTCACCGTTTATCAGGGATTCTTCAAAAATGGCGGCGCCAATGGCAATCAGACGGGTGGCTCCCTCTTCTTCCGCAATGCGACGGCTGCGACCCCATGGCAATCCACCGCGCTCGGCTTTCACGCCGACGCGGGAAACAACCAGTTCTGGAAAGCCAACATCGATCTTGGTGCCGGAGGCCTGAATGCCGGACCAAGTGACGTGATCGAATACTACCTGCTCGTCACCTTTGACGGCACCACCGGTTCGAACCCCGACGACACCTATCTTCACGGAGGTGACCTCGATCCAGGCCTCGGAAATCAAGCGGCCACGGTTGCGGAGGCAAGCGCTCAAGCCAGTCCCTACTCGATACGCAATCGCCCGGCATGGATCTTCCACGCCGACAACCGAGTCACCAACGGCGACGACGTCGAGTTCTGGGCCAAGGTCGGATACATCGGCGATACCAATGACCTTTCCACGCGATGGGCGAACGCCGGGGGCATCTACTACACCACCGATGGAAGCGAACCCGCTGGATCGTTGGGAATTCCATCAGGAGCCACCCAGGTCGCCACCTTCACCTACAGCCACCCGGAACAGAACGAGATCGACAGCGGGAGCGTCACGGAAGGGCGAGGCATGTGGTGGCGCGCCAACGTCCCAGGGCTCCTCGAAGGCAAACCGCTCGGCACGACTTTCAATTACCGGATCGGCTTCTGGAACACCGATACCAATGAGGAAAAGTTCGCCGACCACAACGCACCAACCAACGACAAGACCTTCACCTTCACGAACGGAGCACTCGGCGACCCGGTCCTCACCATCAGCACTCCAAGCACCGGCTCGCTCAATGGCGACTACACCACCTCCAAGCTCTACGTCGACGAACTTGCCGGAGATACCATCCCGGTCACGATTGCTTTCGCCCCGGGCCAATCGAACATCACCGCGGTTGAGTGCGTCACCAACCTCAATCAGCGCCACCGCGCCGACGCTGACAAAAACACCAACAGCATCTCCGACGGTCAGGAATTCAACCAGGTGAGTGGGATCATTGGCCCTCCATCCGACGACTCCTATTACTACCACGCCCATCCCATGGTCCCGACCGGCACACCGGGAGAATATTCGGTCACCATCAACGCCACCCGCACCGGAGCCTATCGCCTAACAGCGCGCTGGAAGGTCGACGGCGATCCCGAATGGCGGCAGTTCACCGCCTTCGGTCGACGCGACCATGCCATCACCGTGACCCCGACCGACGCACGGGACATCAACCTTTACGAGATCCATACCCTGACCATCGAGGCCAATGGAGGTGGCTTCGACAACCGCTCGACATTCGAAGACCTTCACGATGCTCCGGGAGCCCTCCGAACCGCCGACGGCAAGGGTTTCAATCTGGGCTATCTTCAAGGTCTGGGAGTCAACTGGCTGTGGTTCCAGCCCGTTCATCCCCCCGCAGTCGAAGGCCGGGAAATCGACCCTGCCACCTCGCTCCCCTACGACCACGGCAGTCCCTACGCCATTAGGAACTTTTTTGAGATCGATCCCGCAATGAGCGTCGCCAACACCCGCGCCGCCAGCATGAGCGCTTTCCAGAATTTTGTCTCAGCAGCGGACGCCGCACAAATCGAAATCATGCTCGATGCGCCCTTCAACCACACCGGATTCGACGTCGAACTCGGCCAACAAGGCGTCGACCTCTTCTCCCCGACATCCTCACCTACGGACACGATCCGCAGCACCGAAGCCCGCTTCTTTTCCAAAGGCGACATCTTCAACCAGCAAAATAACAACTACGGCGAACGAGCCGCGAACGCGGGCGAAGCCACCAACGCCCCCGACCGCGGTGACTTCGGAAAGTGGGGCGACGTGATCGATGTCTACTTCGGAAACTACGACTCACTCGTCCGTCTGAACCCCTCAGAGAACAGTCGTCACCTCAATGAAGGGGATCGCTTCTACTACACCGATCCGAACTTCGATGACATCACGCGGAATACCTGGAAATACTTCAAGGAATACGCACTCCACTGGCTCGACCAGACCGGCTATCCGGAAGGCACTCCCCACACGGAGGCGAACCGCAACAAGGGTATCGACGGTCTGCGCTGCGACTTCGGCCAGGGACTCCCGCCCCAGGCCTGGGAATACATCATCAACGGCGCACGCACGCGGAAATGGAACTTCGTGATGATGAGCGAATCCCTCGACGGCGGTGCCGTCACCTACCGCTCGAACCGTCACTTCGACATCCTCAATGAAAACATCGTCTTCCCGCTCAAGAGCGCGAGCAACGCCAACGACTACCGGCAGATCTTCGAAGAGCGCCGCAACAGCTACGGGCAGGGACTCGTCCTGATCAACAACACTTCCCACGACGAGGAAAACT
>NZ_JBATWY010000192.1:0-4472 GCF_049672945.1 Haloferula sp.
GACATGGTCGGGCAGCTCGTTGCCAATCTCCGTGTTTCGGCGAATGATTTTGGCGAGTGTCTGATCCGTGACCAACTTCAGGATCGATAGATCCAAAGCGGACTCATACCAGAACCGATCACCATCCCGCAACGCGATGAATTGGCGACTGAGTATTTGGTGCAGGACGGGCCCAACCATGGCGTCTCTAACATGCGGCTCGCAAAGAGCACCGATCCAGAGGTCGATGTCGTCCACCGTGTCATAGACCGAGGCGAGTTTTGCCTGAATCTCCCGGTCGGGGTTGACGTCGCGGAAACTGCGGGCGGCAGAAAGGCCCAGTTCCCGGCGAGCGGCATTGTACGAAGGCAAACCGTGGTCCCGTCCACGTTGGATGTTCAGAGAAGCCAAATCGAAGCCTCCCGAACCCGGAGGGCCGAAAAGGAAGTTGCGAACGTCATCAACTAGAACTGCGTCGAGTTCCTGGCACCGCTGATGGGCAAGTCCTCGCAGGATGGAGTCGATGCCATGGTCTTCGGTCAGACTCGGATCGAAGAATGCACTGGCGAGTTGAAGATTGCCGTCTTCGATCGTTTGACCGTTGGAATCAATTCGCAAAATTTCGTTTGGCAGCAAGCTGTGGCCGAAGCGATAGGCCGCTGTCGCGAACTCGTTCGAAATGGTTGGATCCACATCCTCCCGATAGCCCCTGTAGGGTGGAATCGCCCGGGGTCCGAGCAGCAGGGGAAGGAATTCGCCGTAGGTGATGTGCTGCATTTCCGCTCCAATGATCATCCTTGCGAACTCGTAGATTTCATCATCGGTCGCGGCGGGGTTCACTCGCTTGAAGCGGGATGCCCAGTAGTTGTGCTCGCGAACAAACAAGGTGTGCATCGCGGTAAGGGCGGCCTGTTCGTTGGCGCGCACATCACCTGCCAGGAACCAGAAGCCGGTCGGGTCAGGCGCGTTCTCTTCTTCGGTTTCGTTGTAGGGAAGCAGGTCGCCGAATTCGGAGGATGTGGTCTTGAGCTCGCCGCTGCCATCGAGCTTCCGCAAGGCGTAGGCACGCACGCTGTCGGATCCATAGACGTTGGAGGCATCGATGAAGGAGGTGACTTCGTTGACCTGCTCGCGCGTCCCATTCTCGATCTCATAGAACGAGCGATTCAGGTTGATCACCTGAGCTCCGGTGCCGGACGGATCAAACCATGAATCCCCTGCAGGGACCTCAATATCAAAAGGCTCGGCCGGGTCGATGGTCGGAGTCTCAACGATGTCGTGGTCGAGAAACTGGCCCCATTGCCACATGAAATCGGTCGCGCCGCGCTCGTTCGGGATGCCTCCACCTCCAGCAACAACGGCATTGCTGACAGCCCGTGCGGATGGGCGGTCGGCTCCTGCAGGACTCTCGACCCCGTCACCATAGTCGGAATCGAGGTGCCGGATCATGGGATGGTCGGCGGAACCGAGCTCGGGGTCGTCGATGTTGTTTCCCGCTCCATCAATCGTACGGAATTCGGCCGGAAATTCGACGGTATCGGCGTCGGTGGGAGGTGGATTCTGAGGACGGGCTTCGCGTTGTCGCTGAACCGGGATGCCGGGCGCCCGGCGATCCCTTTCTTGAGCTCCGACTGAAGGAGTCAGGACCGCTACAATCAGCAGTCCGGCGTGGATGGAATGGTGCATGTTCATCTGTTGTTTTTGTTCGGGTTCTGCGGCGTCTTGGTTCCCGCTTGTTCGCCAAGTAAGCGGTGTTGCGTGTTAGGGAATGATGTCGATCGGGGTACTATTCTGTTAAGGGACGGTAAAAGTGGTCGCTCCCTGCCCGGATCTTGAGGCAATCTCCGCTCGATGGATGCGATCGATGCTTCTGAGGGACGCCCGCTGCTGGTGGTCGACGATGACCGAAAACTGGCTGGCCTGATCCGTGACTATCTCACTCCTCTGGGATGGAGGGTCGAGATGCGCCACACGGGCCCGGAAGGTCTCGAAGCGGCAAGGGATGGCTCTTATGAGGCGGTCATCCTTGATGTGATGATGCCGGGAATGGATGGCTTCGAAGTATTGCGGGAATTGCGCAAGACTTCGAATGTGCCGGTCTTAATGCTGACGGCGATGGGTGAGGAGGCGGACCGGATTGTCGGTCTCGAGATGGGCGCGGATGACTACCTGCCGAAGACATTCTCAAGTCGCGAGCTGCTTGCCCGCTTGCGGGCCGTGACCAGGAGGGTTGCCGTGAGCGAGCCGGAGGATGATGGGCGCGAGGATCTCGTTGTCGGAGATCTCCGCTTGAATGAAAGCACCCATGTCGCCTTGTTGGATGGTCAGCCGCTGGATCTAACAGCACTTGAGTTCGCCATGCTTGCCGCCTTGATGAAGGCAAAGGGTCGCGTCAAGTCGAGGGAAGCCCTGCTTGAGGATGTGTCCGATCGGCGCTTTGATGTGTTTGATCGTTCCATTGATGTGCACGTGTCCCAGCTTCGTCGCAAGCTTGGGGACGACGCAAAAAATCCACGCTTCATCCAGACCATTCGCGGGGTGGGTTACAAGTTACTTGAAGGAGGTGACTCGTGAGTGAAAAGGTGAGGTTTCCACTGTTGGCGAAGATGCTGGTCTGGTTGTTGATTCACTTCGCCGTGCTGGCGAGTGCCTTTGCGATTTTCGTGAGCTGGCAACTTCAGCTTGGACTTGATTCGTTGCTGAGTGGTGCGGCAGGCGACCGCTTGAAGACCCTGGGGAGTGCCGTGGCTTCGGATCTCAAGGCGGCTTCTACTGAACAGTGGCCCGAGATTCTGGAGCGCCATGTGGAGCCATATGATCTGGATGTGATGCTGGTGCTTGCAAGGGGAAGGGAGGTGTTCGGGGATGCTTTGGAAATCCCGCCGGACATTGAAGAATTGCTCAAGGGTGTCGATGGGGGTAAGGCTCCGAGGCCCAAGCCGGTGCGCTTTTCCAAGGATGACTTTGGTCCTCAAGGTGGGGAGGGTGATCGGCCCCCTCCGCGTGCAGGAAGACCTCCACCTCGGGATGGTCCGCCATTGCGGGGGGTTCCCTCCGACGAGCCATTAGATGACGGTTCTCCGCGTGGAGGACCGCCACGGCAGGGTCCTGGTACGGATAGTGCACCAGAGGTCAGCGCGGTCTTTCTCAGTCGGTCACAGAAAGACGAAGGATACTGGGCAGCTCTGGATCTGCCGCTCTTCGATCCTGCCAAGGACCGGCCCTTGCACGGCATGCTGATTCTCCGCTCGGCCAACCCTTCAGCCGGAGGTCTGTTCTTTGATCTAAAGCCGTGGCTTCTTGGTGGCTTGGCCGTGCTCTTCCTCAGCCTGCTTTTGTGGGCTCCTTTCATCATCAGCATCACCCGTTATGTTTCCCGTCTATCCCATGCCACCGAGCGGATCGCTCTAGGTAGGTTTGATACCCGAATCAAGGGGGTGCGGCGGGACGAGTTGGGCAGTCTCGGTGAGTCAATTGAGAACATGGCCCAACAGCTTGACCGATTGCTCAGCGGACAGAAGCGTTTCCTTGGAGACGTGGCTCATGAGTTGTGCTCGCCGCTCGCGCGAATCCGGACTGGCCTGGGTGTCATGGAACATGGCTTGGACGACGCGCATAGGCTGCGGCTTGAATCGATCGAGGAGGATGTGACCGAGCTTTCGGATCTGGTGTCGGAGCTGTTGGATTTCACCAAGGCGTCGACTGCTCCGAATACCGTGAAACCTGAACCGATCGAGTTGCTCCCCTTGTTGAAGGAGCAGCTCAAGCACGAGTGCGAGGGGCATCAGGTCGAGTGGAGAGTGGCACCGCATCTTACGGTGCAGGCAGACCGTCGTCTGCTCTCACGTGCGATTGCCAATGTCCTGCGCAATGCCCACAGGCATGCCGGCGAGTCTTGCCAACTCCACATCTATGCCAAGGAGAAGGGCAAGAGCGTGGAACTGATGATCGCCGACGATGGTCCGGGCGTAGGTTCCGGGGTGGTGTCGCGCCTGTTCGAGCCCTTCTACCGTCCTGATGAAGCGCGCAATCGCGAGGCAGGGGGTGCAGGTCTTGGAATGGCGATCGTCCACACGGCTGTCGAGGCCTGTGGCGGCTCTGTTAGCGCACGCCGGGTTGACCCCCATGGCTTGGCGATCCTCATGGTGCTTCCTGCTGCCTGAAAAGGCCGCTCGCTTGAGCCAACAACCAAGATGGAGCCTTATTTTAAGGGGTGTTTTTAAGCTCCGAAAAAATCTCCAAAAAAAGTCCCGAAAGGTATTGACGGTGTGGGAAGGAAATGTAGTTTCCCCCCCGCCGCACCTCCGGGGGTGGCGCGAGAGACGGGAGTCGATCGGAGCTTTGGACTGGCCTGCGGGTTGGTTTGGACGGTTCGATCGGCTTTTTAGTCCCCTCGGAAGAAGATCTTTTACAGCATTGGCTTGGACGAAGTCCGGAGATTGAGTCGTGTGAAAGCACGAATCATGCCGAAGGAGCGGAAGTCCGAGTGGAAA
>NZ_JBATWY010000193.1:0-19698 GCF_049672945.1 Haloferula sp.
GGGTATGACCTTCCATCAGATGCTCCCGGCTCAGTCCGGGGCTTCGCAAATCCGCATCAAGCAACAAGGTCCGATAACCCTGCATCGCCAGTGAGACGGCATGGTTCAGCGCGCAGAGGGATTTCCCTTCGCCGTTTCGAGCACTGGTGAAAAGCACGGTCTGCAAGCGATCATCCGCGCCCGGTGGCATCAGCATCGAGCGCAGTCGACGGAAGGACTCCGAGGCGGCCGAGGTCGGATCGGCGATCAGTACCATGCCATTGGCATCTGCCATTTGCGGCACTCTGGCCAACAAGGGCACGCCGGTGGCGCGGCTCACCGCAGCGGCATCGCGAACCCGGTGGTCACCAAGTTCCAGACCGACGACGAGCAGCAGACCAAGAACAAACCCACCCATGGCGACCGCAGGAACCAAAAGCTTTTTGCGCGGGCCAGAGGCCTTCTCCGGAGCCAGCGGCCGCTCTCTCCAACTCAGGACGGAAGTCGGCACCGCCGCTGAAAGGCTGGTTTCCCGCAAGCGCTTGGCCACCGAGGCATGCAGCTCCCGGTCGGCATCGGCCTCGCGAGTTAGCATGGCGAACTCCGCACGTACCCCTTCCACATCGACGGCGGAGTTCCGCGCAAGTTCCACTTCCGCCGCGAGCTTGTTCTGTTGTTCCACGGCAATCCGATAACCCTTGCTCACCGCCTCGCCCGCGGTCCGGACCGCGGCAGCAAGCGCTCTTTCGAGTCCGGCGATCTCATTGGCCATCTCTTTGTAAACGGGATGCTTGTGCAAATAGCGCTCCTTGATCCGCTCGAACTCGACCTCCTTGTCGCGCAAAGCGCGCACCAGTGAAATGACTTCCGCGGCATGATCGCTTCGACCCAGCCCGGCCAGGGCATCCGGGTTATCTGCATCAAAAGCCTCAAAGGCCTGAAACTCGGCTTCCAGGCGCAGGCGTTCGGCTTTGGCAGCCGTCAACTGCGCACTCAAAGTGGAAAGCTCGTTGCTCAGACTTCCACCGGCAGAAAGATCGCCAAGACCTGGCACCGCCTTGGTTTTACGGAAATCCTCCACCTTCTGTGCAGACATTTCCATTCGCTCAAGAAGACGCTGCTCTTCCCGCGCCAGTCCAATGCCGGCTTGGTGGGTGATGTCGTCGCGGCGCTCGTCACTCGCTTCTTCATACTCGGAAACGATCGACTCGACCAACTGTCGCGCACGCTCAGGATCCGTATCCTCGACCGAGACTTCGATGTTCCGGCTACCGCGGACGAGCTCGACATTCACTCGCTTGCCCAGCACCTCGAGCACTTCCTGCTCGGTCTTCGCCTTGGGCGAAAATGTCGGATCGCCAAGCAACCCGTGCTTCTCAATGACACGCAGCAACACCGTCGTCGAAAACATGTCCTGCTCGACCGAATGAAGTTGCTCAAGGTCGCGCGATTCCTCCGTCGCGATCGCTTGGATATCCAGCACCTGCGGTGCTTGCGTACTGACGTAAACCGATCCGGTGGAAAGGTAGGTCTTGGGCATCTTTGAGAAGAACACCCAGGCGGCCACTCCTGCGAGCAGCCCGCACAGCAGGATGATCCAGCCGCGTCGAAGCAGGGTTCCAATGAATCGTGAAGGTTCGACCTTCGGCAGGTAGAACGTGGGATCCTGCCTTGGATCCGAGGTCGCAAGGGTCGCCTCGTGCGGGCGGCTCGATTTCGAAATGAGATGTTTCATGTTCGCTGGGGGGGATTAGAACAGGCTTTCCGGAATGTTGATGATGTCGCCATCGGACAGCGGAATGTCCTTGAGGCGGCCGGAGGCAATGTCCTTGAAATTGATGATCATCGGCTCGCTTGCACCGCGGCGGGTGAGCGTCAGCTTCTTGCTGTTGGCGATTCTCTGAAGTCCGCCCGCCATGCCGATCGCTTCCGCCAGGGTCAAGCTCCGGTTCGGATCGAGGCGGAACACTCCGGGACTCTGCACCTTGCCAAGCACGGTCACGGTCTTGCGGACACGCGAGGTAATCGAGACCGTCACTTCGGGCCGGACGAGGTAGCCATCTCGAAGCTTTCCTTCGATCAAGCGGGCCGCCGAATCCGTCGACATCCCGGCGATCCGAACATTGCCAATCAAGGGCATCGAAATCGTTCCCGACTCGGAAAGCTGCGCCCGGGTGGTGAGATCATCTTCTCGGAAAACCCGAACCTCAACGCTGTCGCGACTACCGATCGTGCCTGAGGCGGTGGCGGCCTCCTGTCCGAACCCGAGCGGAGCGCCGAGCAGGGCAAGAAGGATGAATGTCAAAAATCGAGGGGTCATCGTTTCGTTTTGCGGGGGTTAAAAATCGTATCCGGCACTGACGCCAATCTGGTTGTCGGTATAACCAAAACCACTCTGGTTCGATCGATCTTGGGAGAACTGATAATAGAAGGCCAGATTGAAGCGGTCGTCGATTTCATGCTCCAGGCTGGGCCGGATGAAGTAAATATTGTCCCGCCGTCCTGCAGGTCCTGTGCCGGAGACACGTGAATAGGAGGTCTTTTCGAAGCCTCCTTCCAATCGAAAAATCCAAGTCTCGCTGAGCCGCTCGGAAATGCCAGCGACAACTCCGGCCAGACTGTAGTTTTGCCCGGTGAGAAAAGCGGATACCTCCTCACGACGATAAGCACCAAAGTAGATATCGGTGCCTTCGCGAGCTTCCCACGCGACCCGCAGATCGACGACCGGATAGTTGTCCGATCCCAAATCAAAGGTCCGGTGCTCGATGCCGGCTTCGAGATTGACGGAAATCTTCTGTCGTGGCTTCCAGGCCATGTTCGCGGTCAAACGGTGAAAGGTCTGATCACCGGAATTCGTGACCTCGGCCCGACCCACTCGATAAATCAGGGCCACCTCGGTCTTCGGCGAATACGCATATCGTATGCCCAGATCAGCAAAGCGATCGCGCGTGCTCGATAGACTCTTGACCTCGTAGTCGGTCCCGTAGGCTCCACCAGCGACTTCCAACGCCACTTTCGAAGTCACCGAGTAGGCCGCGCGAATCTCGACAGCATACTCCCGTCGGTCCGTTTGGGTGCCGGTGTCTGGAATCGCATCACCCAGCCGCAGATACTCGCCCACAAAAGCGACCGACGTCTTCTCACCTTGGATCCCGGCCGCCAAGCTGACGCTCTCATCGATCCGGCTATCGTTTCCGTTTTCAACGTAGATCACCCCTGTCGGACGGTAGTCAAAACGAACGTAGGCCCCCTCCTCACTCTCGGCATTGCCCAGAACATAGGCGATCCTCGGAGTAATGCGGAACACCAAGTCTGCCTGAGGATTATTGGCACTGAGGAAAATGTTGTCGTCGTAAGCCGCGGAAACCACGAGACCGAGATCCCAGCCCCCTTCCTTCAGCGTTTCGCCTTCGGTTTGATTCGAAGGATCCATCAAAGTGTCCTCGATCCGCTCGACTTCCAGCAGCCCGCCCACCCGGTCATCCGCCCGCGGCTCGACTTCTACGTCGAGGGGCGTCTCCAATAGCTGGCCATGGGCTCTGTCATCAATCCCAAGAAAAATCAGAATCGCAGACAGAACCACCAGCTTCGAAAGGCATCGGTTCGGGGGGGTCATTGAGGTGAACTAAGGAAAAGTATCTAAGAAAATTAAGTTATTCACAAGGGTATTTCAAAAAGTTGACCCTGCGAAATCGCGTAGGCTCCCCACCCTTTTCTTACCATGGAAGGGAAATTCTTCGAAGTTTACGGCTTTTTGCCGAAATCCACTTCGAATTCCCAGCTCCGAAAGAAGCGGAATCCCCGAACCCCTGATGGCAGTTTTCTAAAAAGACTTACCCCATCCTCTCACGACCGCCGGCCAGGTCTTGAATCGCCTTGGAAAACGAATTCGCCAAAGGCTCCACGTGGCCTGAATCGAACATCGTCAAATGCTGGCCGGGAACCTCGACGATCCGCAGTTCCTTGACCAAGGAGCTCCAGCCGTAATCGTCGGGAATCGCAAATTTGTCATTCACCGCTTCCGCACGGAACAGAGTCAAGGTGCCGTCGAATGGCTTCGGCTCGAAAGCCCTCATCGCCTGCTCGTGCGCCTCGCGGAGCTGGATTGCACGCAGTTCCGTGTGAGCTTCCGCAGCAGCCGAGCTCTTCGCCGCCGCCACTTCCGACTTCACCCTCAGGTGGGTCTCCACGCCATCTTTGAAGCGGCTCGCCAGACTGGCGATCCGCCCGATCAGCGGCTTGTCGGCCTGAGCGTTCCAGTAAACCGACATCCGCTCGGATAGCGCATACGGACGCATCTCCGCCGCAGGGTTCACGGTGTCAAAGAGGCCCACGAACGGCACTTCCTCACCCGCAGCGGTAAGCTGACGCGCCATTTCATAAACAACCACTCCCCCGTAGGAATAGCCGGCCAGAAGATACGGACCGCTTCGCTGCTTCTCGCGCAGCAAGCCGACATACTTCGCTGCCGTCGACTCGATCGAAGCGACGATGATTTCTTCGTTGTGTCCGAGATCCGGTGACTCGATCGCAAAGAAGGGTCGGTCCTTCGGCAGCCGCTCGGCCATTTCCCGATAGAAAAGCACGCCTCCATCGCCACCGTGAACCGCAAACACCGGCGGCTTGTCACCACTTGCCTGCACTTCGGCAAGATGATCACTTCGTCTTGGCGCGATGGAACGCTCGGGATCGAGCTTGGAATCGATACCCATCGCGAGCGCGCGGATATTCTTGGCACGCAGCAGCATCGCCAGCGGAAGCAGGACGCCAAACTCACGCCGAATCCGGGCGAACATTCGCAGGCCACCCAGCGAGTTTCCACCAAGCTCGAAGAAATCATCATCACGCCCGACCGAATCGAGCCCCAGCAACTCGCACCAGATTTCAGCGAGTTTGACCTCGGTCTCTCCTTCAGGAGCACGTTGTTGGCGGCCGACCTCGAGACCGGGTTCAGGCAGTTCCGCCACCACCACCTTGCCATTCCGATTGAGCGGCATCGCTTCCACCTGCATGATTCGATCCGGTCGCATGTAGCCGGGCAAACTCCGACCCAACCAGGCGGAAAGCCCGGCAACGGCGAGATCCTTGCCGTCACTTGTCACATACCAGGCAAGCAGTCGTTTACCACCCGCGCCACTGCCTCGAACCGTCACCTTGCACTGGCTCACGGCGGGATGCTCCTTCATCGCCGCTTCAATTTCCCCAAGCTCGATCCGGTAACCGCGCAGCTTCACCTGCAAGTCACGGCGGCCCACGAAACCGATGCTTCCATCCGGCATCCAACGACACAGGTCTCCCGTCCGATACATCGTCCCCTTCTCGGTTTCGATGAATCGTTCCGCAGTGAGATCAGGCCGCCCGAGGTATCCGAGCGCGAGACCCATGCCACCGCAGCGCAACTCACCGGGCACGCCGATCGGCACAGGAGCTCCGGCCTCATCGACGATGTCGACAAAGCCTCCTGAAATCACCTTGCCGATCGGCAAAGGCGTACCATCGAGATCGGACTCCCTCACCAAATGACAAGCGGTGAACGTGGTGTTCTCCGTCGGACCATAGCCGTTGATGATCTTCGTCCCGGGCAATCCTTCAAAGGCTCGCTTCACATGCGAGGGAGACAGCACATCACCTCCCGCAAGCAACTGGCGCACCCCGCGCAGGTCGTCCAGATGCTCTTCCACCATCAATTCAAACAATCCAGCCGTCAGCCAAAGAGTCGACACCTTCTCTTCGCGAACCGTGCGGGCAATACCTGCCAGTGTGGTTTCTGCTTCATCGAGCAAGACCAGCCGTCCGCCGTTGAGCAGGGCTCCGAAAATCTCAAAAGTCGAGGCATCAAAGGCGACAGTCGAAGCCTGAAGCATCACTTCCTCATGACTAAGTTCACAGTAATCACAATCCTTGATCAGGCGAAGGATGCCGCGATGCGGAACCACCACTCCTTTCGGCTTGCCGGTGGACCCGGAGGTATACATCACATAGGCCGGATCATTCGAACCTGCAGTCAAAGGCAAGACCTCTTGGCTTGGAGCCGCAACGGGGTCGATGGTCTGATAACCTTCAACCGGATTCGCCGCGATCACGGCCTTCACTCCGGCATCCGCGAGAATTTCCTTCTGGCGTGCATCCGGAAATCCCGGATCGAGCGGAACATAGCATCCACCCGCTTCAAGCACTCCGAGGATCGAAGCCATCAAATCAGGACCACGGGAAAGCAGGATTCCCACCCGGTCGCCCGGCTCGACACCCCTTGACCTGAGCACGGCGGCAAGCGCCGAAACCCTCGAACCAAGCTCTTCATAAGTCCACGATCCCTGCTTCCAAGTCAGCGCGGTCTGCCCGGCCCTTGCCTTGCAAATCTCACGGAAGCGATGGCCAACAGAACCACTCACTTCAACTTCCCTCCCTTTCGACCACTCGCCGATCATCTCAACTGCGGATGTATCAAGCAATGTCAGATCCACAACGGCCTGCGTCGGGTCACTGGCAGCATCGACCAGCAGCTTGCTCAAGGCCTCAAGCCAATGACGCATCGTCGCCTCATCAATCAGCTCGCTATTATACGTCGATGAAAGCAACAGGCCATCGGGCTGCTGCATCATGTTGAGGAAAATCGTCGAGTTACTGTAACAGGCGGGAACCGTCTCCACGCGTGATGTCAGCCCCCCGAAGGTTCCGGGATCACCTGACGGTTCGAGGTTGAAGATCACTTCCATCATCGGGCGACGTCCACCGTCGCGACCCAGCTTCAGCGCCCGCAGCAAGCGACCATAGGTCAATTTGCCGTGCTCAAGCGCATCCATCTGCGCCGTCGATGCGCGCCCAACCAGCTCCTTGAAGGATTTTTTCGGATCCACTTCGGCCAGCAGTGGCAGAAAGTTGACACAATGCCCGACCAGTTGCTCGTCACCGTCTTCCATCTGACCAGCCGAAGGGAAGGTCATGACGAAACGGTCCTGACCACTCAACTTGTGGAGAAGCGCCTGAAAACCGGCGAGTAAAGTACTGTTCAGCGTGCCACCACAATCACGAGCCAATTGACGCATCCGCGCGAAGGTTTCCGCATCGAGCATCACCTCGCAGGTCGACGACGCGTAACTCGGAGTCGCCCCGTATCCACGCTGCAAAGGAAGCTCGACCTCAGGCACACCATCCTTGAAGAGTTCCGTCCACCACTGGAGCGCCTCTTCACTTCCAGCCGACTCACGAACCTCACGCAAAGCACGGTCCACAATGGAAGGTGGCACTTTCAAGTGAACTTTCCTGCCCTTCAATCGCGCCTCGTAGCAGCGGGTGAAATCCTCGATCAGCACTTCAAACGACCACCCGTCGGCGGCCAGATGGTGGGCCACGAATTGCAGCACCACTTCTTCATCCGACAGCCTGGCCATCACGACCCGGAACACCGGCCCCGTGGTCAGATCAAAAGGCGTCTTCCGCTGGCGAATCCCGGATGCCACCAAGGCGGCTTCCGGATCAGATTCATCCGCGAAGTCTTCCTCGATCACGACGGCGCGCTGCACCGGATCAATCACGAATCCAGCCACCTGTTCATCAGGAACCCTGAGCCGAAGCGCGTCGTGACGATCAACCAGATCCTGAATCGATTCCTTCGCCACCTGGAGATTCACCGGTCCGTTCAAACGAAGCTGAAGCATCTCGTTGAAGGCAAGATTCGCCTCCTCACCCAGCAATGAAGCCAGCCAGATTTCCGCCATGGGTTCGGTCATCGGGAATGGTCCACGCACGCCGTCTTCCAGCGCTACGGCCACTTCCAGAACTTCCGGTTTTGGGAAAAAGCCTCCGTCCTGAAGCTCGGTGATCGCCTCACCAAAGGCGGTGATCACAAGGTCCACATCCGCATCCGTGTGCGCGGCTGTTAGATAAAATGGCAGACCCTCCATCGCGAACACGCCCCGCTTGCGCAGATGATAGAAGATCAGGTTGCCATGTTTGGCCCCGTCACCGATCCGCAGATACATCTGCGAATTGAAGTTCACCATGCTGATGTCGATGCCGTTGTCCTTGAACATCCGGTCGACCGTGTTGGCCAGTCGATCAGCGCGCCGACCAATGTCCTTCCAGTAGCTTTCCGGCTGCGCCTGGACGTGCTTGAGCACGGCCCGGCAGGCTGCCATCGCCAGGGGAAGGCGGACGAAGGTGCCGGCAAAGAAGGTGACGTCCTTCTCTGGAAAGGAATCATCGCCAAACTGCCACTGACCGCCATCAAAAGTGTCCATGTATTCGGCCTTGCCGCCGACGATACCGATCGGCAGCGCACCACCACCAAAAACCTTTCCATAGGTCACCAGGTCCGCCTTGATCCCGTAGAGTTCCTGCGCTCCACGCGGGCCCTGCCGTATTCCCGTGATCACTTCGTCGAAGACGAGCAGGAAGCCGTTCTCCTCACTGATCTTCTTCACCTCGTGAACGAAGTCGATCGGGATCAGCTCGGGTTGGCGACTCTGCACCGGCTCGACGAGCACGGCGGCCAGTTCGCCGGCAAGCTCGCGAATCATCTCGAGCGCTTCGGGCTTGCCCCACGGCACCACGATCACGTCCGCCACCGCCGACTCGGGAATTCCTGGAGCCAGCGGCAAGGTGCGACGCCGGGCACCCTTGCCGACACTGCGAACCAGCACCGGGTCGAAGTTGCCATGGTAGTCCTTGTCAAAGACGAGGATCTTGTCGCGACCGGTCACCGTTCGGGCAATCCGCATTGCCGCCTGAACCGCTTCCGATCCCGTATTGAGAAAGCAGACCCGCTCGTTGCCCGTCACCTCGCAGAACAACTTGGCCGTCTCCATCGCGACTTCGCACTGCGGACCGATTTCCAATCCGGTGGCCAGCTGCTCCTGAATCGCCTCGGTCACGTAATCCGGCGAGTGCCCGAGGAAGTTCGGACCAAAGCCGTTGACCATGTCGATGTATTCGTTGCCGTCCACATCCCACATCCGGCAGCCCTTCATCTTCGTTGCCACCACCTGGTAGACCATCTCTTTCCAGAGACGGTTGAATCCATTGACGGTCCGCGCATCCGCGAGCCACTTGCGGTGTTCCTGGGTCAGGGACTTGGACTTCGCCGTCCGCTCGCAATAGCTCTTTACCAAGGCATCAAGATGCTGACGCTGTTGGGAGGTCAGCTCGTCACTTGTCGAAACCTTGTCGATCCGTGTCCGCGGTCCGGAGACTCCGGATTCCTCCTCCGGCTCGCCATCGGACACGACGGGCACGGGCGCAGCTACGGGTTTCGCCGTACTTGGAGCATCGACTTCCGCAGTCGAGTTCGCCTCAAGATGCGTTACCAGTTCCCCGAGGTTCGGAAAACCCTGCATCAGGTCGCGGAAGGCGATCGGTACTCCGAATGCCTTCTGCAACTCACGAGCAGCCTGGGTCAGCAGCAGCGAATCGAATCCCAGCTCGAGGAAACTCGCTCCGGCTTCCATTTCCTCGGCAGGGATCCCTGAAAGATCCTCAAGCACCTGGCGCGACTGGGCCATCAAGGCATCCGCGCGGGAGAGATTCGGATCGGTGACAACCACTTCCTCGATCACCTCGACCGCCATCACAGGCAATGGGGAAACCACGGGCAGATCCAGCAACCTGCTCTCGATCCAGTGTCGCTTGCGCTGGAAAGGATAGGTCGGAAGCGGCACCCTCAGCGCCGGCACTCCTTCATGGATGAGGTTCCAGTCGACCGACAAGCCACGCGCCCAAAGATCGCCAAGCGATTGCAGCATCCGCGCGCGATCCGGAGCTCCGGAAGCAGGGTGCTCGCAGCTTGGCAGGCAACCCGCCGCGCGACGGCCCAGGGTCTGCCGGGCCAGCGTGGTCAGCGTCTGGCCTGGACCAATCTCAAGATAGATCCGCCCTTCCTTCATGCTCGCAGCCGCTTCAAGCGCGCCGTGGAAATCCACCGTCTGTCGCAAGTGCCCCGCCCAATAGCCGGGATCCGTGGCCTGTGCTTCGGTAAGCACCTCACCCGTCACGGTGGAAAGAATCGGCACGGAGGGTGCACTCAGTTCAATCTTCTCGATCACTTCGCGGAAACGCGGCACCACTTCATCCATCATCCGGCTGTGGAAAGCATGGGAGGTGTGAAGCTCCCGCACATTGACACCCTCAACTTCGAGCTCGGCAGCAAAGTCCGCCACGGCGTCCCTTTCACCAGCAACCACGCAAAGCTCCGGACCGTTACAAGCCGCAAGATCAAGATGACCGGGCAGACGTCGGCGCAGTGCTTCGGGTGACATTCTAACAGAAAGCATCGAACCGCCGGGAAGCTCTCCCATCAAACGACCACGAGCAGCAAGCAAACCAAGGCCATCCTCGAGCGAAAACACTCCGGCAAGGCAGGCCGCCGTAAACTCTCCGACACTATGGCCGATCATCATCTCCGGCTGAAAACCCCAGCGCGCCCACTGTCGTGCCAGCGCCCACTCGACCACGAAGATCGCCGGCTGGGCCATCACGGTGCGCTTCAAGCGCTCGGCGGCGTCTCCCCCATCCTCGGCAAAAAGCGTCTCACGCAGATCCTCGCCGAGAAGCGGCTTCAGAAACTCACTACAGCGATCAATGTCGGCCCGATAGCCGGGCTCCGCCTGATAGAGATCGGCCGTCATCCCCGGGTGCTGGGCTCCCTGCCCGGGGAAGGTCCAGACCATCTCAGGATTCGAACCGGCCGATTCGGCTTTCTGGAATTTCCTCGCCCGCAGCGATTCAGCCAGCGACTTCCAATCACGCGCCACCACCGCGGCTCGGCGCACCATCTCCTTCCGTCCAACTGCCAGACTGCGGGCAGCCACCGCAAAGTCTTCCGCCTTCGCGGAGTCGGCGTGTGTCGCGAGACGCTCGGCAAATTGATCCAGCGCCTCGTCCGTCCTTCCGGAAAACACCCACAAGCGCTCGCCCTCGGGAACGTCACGCGGCGTGACATTCCGCGGAGCTTCTTCAATCACCACGTGGACGTTCGTTCCGCCCACTCCAAACGAACTGACGCCCGCACGACGCGGCGTGTCTCCTTCCGCAGCCCACGGACGGAGCTGATCATTCACATAGAAAGGCGAGTTCTCGAAATCGATGCGCGGGTTGGCCTTTTCGAAATGAAGCAAGGGTGGAAGCGCTCCATGTTCCATCGACAAAACCGTCTTGATCAAACCACAGACACCGGCCGCGGTATCGAGGTGGCCAAGATTCGACTTCAGCGAGCCGAGCGCACAGAAATTCCGATCTTCGGTCGAACGGCGGAACGCAGCAGTCAATCCCGTGACTTCGATCGGGTCGCCCAGCGGCGTGGCCGTGCCATGGGCTTCGACGTAGGAAATCGTGCGCGGATCGACTCCGGCATCAAGGTGGGCACGACGAATCACATCTGCCTGACCTTCGGCACTTGGAGCGGCGTAGCTGTGCTTCACTCCCCCATCGTTGTTCATCCCGAAGCCGCGCAACACGGCGTGAATGTGATCACCATCCCTCACGGCATCCTTGAGTCGCTTGAGCATCACGACTCCACCTCCATTGCTGAAGACGGTTCCCGAGCTATCGGCATCGAAGGGCCGGCAGTGTCCATCGCGTGAAAGCATGCCACCTTCTTCATGATGATAGCCGCGTTTCTGAGGCACCGTCACGGTCACCCCTCCGGCGAGTGCCATGTCGCACTGGCCGGTGCGCAGGGCCATCGCTGCATGCGCCACGGCAACGAGTGAGGTCGAACAAGCGGTCTGAACCGTCAGGCTCGGGCCCTTCAGGTTCAGCTTGAAGGCAACCCGGGTCGCCAGGTGGTCCTTGTCGTTACCGAACTCAATCTGCAGAGCCCCCACTTGAGCTTCGGCGAGGTGACGACGATGCGTTTCGGGATCCGAGAGGATGTTGTGGGGGAGATAGGTGTCGTAGTAGCAACCGGCGTAGACACCGACACGATTGCCACTCGCTTCGGCATCATCCGGGACATACCCGGAGCGTTCCATCGCTTCCCAACAAAGCTCGAGAAAGACCCGTTGCTGCGGGTCGATGATCTCGGCTTCACGGGGAATGATCCCAAACAATCCACCGTCCAGACCTTCGTAGACTTCCGGTTCAAGCAGTCCCCGGGCGCAGACGAAATTCGGATCATCCTCACCACCCGGAACATCCAGCTCGGAGCGATCAAATTGCTGAACCGACTCCACGCCGTTCTTCAGGTTCTCCCACAGTTCCTCGGGAGAGGACGCACCGGGAAGTCGCACCGCCATGCCGACGATCGCCAGGGCTTCGCTGTCGGAGCCCGTCTCGCGCGGCTCTGAATCATGCGAGCCCGCTCGTTCTTCTCCAACAAGCAGTTTCGCCTGAGCTTCAACGGTCGGATTCTCGAACATCCGAACCAGATCAAAACGCTGCTCAAAAGCACGCTGAATCGAAGCATGGACGCGGACCAACTGCAGCGAAGAACCGCCGAGATCCACGAAGCGGTCCTTTCTTCCAACGGCTTCGAGTCCGAGAATTTCCGCCCAGATTGCCGCGACCTTCGTTTCCACCTCCCCTTCGGGGGCAAGATAGCGCTCACTGAGATCCGGGCGCGGCTTCACCGGTTCGGAAGCCCACTCAAGGATCTCACTCACCGAACGACGTCCGTTGGCAATCCCGGCCACCAGCACCGGATCGGCGAGTGGAACCTTGACTTCGTTCACCGGCTTCGCCGTCTGCGGAACGATCGGAATCAAGGAACAATTCACCGCGTCTTCCGCACGGATCATCCTCATGCCATCTTCCCAACGCCCTTCGACGCTTTCCAGAAATTCACGCGCCGGCTGGTTGCGCCCGGTATCATTGAACCAGATCGCGACCTCGGCCAAATCCAGTCCTTGCGCAACCTGTCCAAGATAACGAAGCATGCGCTGTTCGACCCCCTTGCCGAGGGCACGGCAGCTCAAGAGGAAAGTCTCCGCCCAAAAACGCCCGCCGTCTTCACGAGTCAGCATCAGACCGACGACGCCGTAGTCTCCAAAACGATCGCGCACCCTGACCTGCTGGGAGCGCATTCCCTTGCAGGCTTCCAACATCGCCGCCTCGTCCCGAGGCTGCGGGCAGGTATTGAACTGATTCGTCCGCTGCGTCAGTTGGCTCGCCCGGCTGAAGTCCGCTTCGGTCAGCGGCTCGATGACCATTTGCAGCTGGAGACCTTCAATGAATTCCTCGAAACTCGAAGTCCGTTCCCTCAGCGCGCGACGCCGTGCTTCATCATGATAAAAGTCGGCGCGCAGTGAATCCGCCTCCGTGTGGTCACTCCGGTCCAAGACCCAGAGATGCTCGACAAAATCCGGCAGTTCGGCCGAATCCTCAGGAATCATCAATGCCAGGACCGCAGGTGCATTCCCCTCAACCTCAGCGATTTCCGAAGGATTGTCATCAAGAAAGAGAATGCTGTCCAAGCCGAGATTCAGCGTCTTCGCCAGTCGCCGCAGATTACTCGACTTCGGGTCCCAGTTGATCGCGGCGTCCACAAAGGCGTCGCGCTTGATCACCATCTCCGGATGCTCCCGGAAGACCGCATCGACATCCTCCGGCGTGTTCTTCGAAACAAGACAAAGGAGGTAACCCTCCGCCCGACGAGCCATCAGGAAGCGTTGAAATTTCTTGCGCGGCTCATCGACAATTACTCCCGTAGGACCCGCCTCTCCACAAACTCCCGTCCACAAGGTATTGTCACAATCAACAGCAATCACTTTGTACGGCTTCCGCCGTACTGCCGAAATCCTACGGGCGATAAAGGTCGCAAGCGCCGCAAACATCTCTTCAGAGTAAGGCATGTGCGCGGACTGATCGGCTTCGGGATCAAACGGATTCTCCACCGGATAGAGCCTTGTTAGATCTGCGGACTTCAAGAGCTCCACTCCGGACATTTCCTTCAGTTGCTCGCTGAGGTCCTCGATGAACGTCGCTTCGACTTCATGCCGCTCCGCCACCGGGCACGCCAGCAATAGAGTTTGAATGCCATCCCTTGCCGAAGCCTCACCCAGCGCAGCCGCTACCTCTCTTGCCGCTGAACGGGCACGCGCCGTGGTATCGGCTCCGAGGTCGGCAGCTCTCACCAGAATCACATTCACGCCATTCACGTTGGTCGCCAGAGGACTCCCGGGATCGAGCAATTGCTGCAAAACCTGGTTGAACGGGGAAAACGAGATATCCGGACTGAAACCGAGATCATCCAACCAGACATCGAGCACCGGCTGGATGGGCTCCGCTGTAAAGGTTGACGCAAAACGGACCGACAGAGTCAGAGGGGAATGGGACATGGCTGGAATTGAGGGGTGAAGAACCTACACGAGGCGCGTTCTGAGCCTATCGCGATTAGTTAATGAAACAAGAATATCCGGAGTTCCTCAGCGACGCTAAAGATTCTCTTAACTTGTTTGTTTTCATTATATTATGACATCTATAGAGCCCGCATTCCGCGATCTCGTAGGGGGGCAAACTGGGGGTAGAACAGGTCTTCAAGCTTGGCCCGTGACAAGATGGGGGAATGTCTCCCACGATGCCGGCAGCAATGGCTGACGCAGTGCTTCATCTGATTCATCCAACTGGACGAAACGAAGACGACGACTCGATCCTTTCCGAAGACGAGCACGCTCGGGCCCAACGCTTCGTGTTTGAAGCCGATTCGACCCGGTGGAGATCCTTTCGCGCCGGCCTGCGCAGAATTCTGGCAAGCTCCTTGGGGATCTCCCCCCAACAGGTCCCGCTGATCGAAGGCCCGGGCGGAAAACCGATGCTCGGCCCTCCCCATGCCCATGTGGAGTTCAACCTAAGTCACTCCGAAACGCTTGCAGCCGTAGTTGTTTCGCAGAACGGACCAGTGGGAATCGATCTCGAACCATGGTCGCGCGCCGAAAGCTTGATCGAATGCGCCGAAGTCTTCTGCCATCCCGAGGAGTTGCGCACACTTCCCCCGGACACTCTCCAGCGCGCGTCCCGACTACTGGAAATCTGGACCGCCAAGGAAGCCATCCTCAAAGCCCTCGGCACCGGACTGACCTACCCCCCCGAACAGCTTCGAATCGAAGGGGATCGAGGGATCGCCGACACTCCCATCGAACATCTTGAAACCTTCCGACTGCTCTCCCCTTCCCATCCCGACTTGAGAGACTATCGAATCGCCGTCGCCGTCACCCACTCCATCGGCAAAATCACCTGGCGGGATCCGTTCCCCTGCAATTGACACTTGCTGGCAGGAAATCGACCCGAACCCGATATGGACAGCCGGACTCCAGCCTGAAAGACTCCCCCCGTAATCTACTATGGAGGTGATTCGTTTCCAATGCCCTGCCTGTTCCGCCTCGCTCACGGTGCCACCGGAAGCGGCCGGACTTCAAGGGCCCTGCCCAAAGTGCGCGGTCGAAATCGTCGGACCAAGTCCTGCCCTTGGAATCTCAGCGGGCTTCCCCGTCCCGCCGCCTCCTCCGGCCAGAGCTTTCCAGCCCTTCCCAGAAGCCACCTCATCGACCGCAGTTCCAGCAGCTTCGCCCGCGACAAGGGAACCGGAGCTAACCCCTCCCTCCGCTCCAAGCCCACCGCCCGAGCCTGCCCCGGCCCAGGCAGCCCCACCCCCACCGGAGCCACCTTCCGCGACGATCGAGCCTCCCTTGGAAACGGACAAACCCGCAAGCGCGGATCTATCCGAGGACACCGCCAAACCCTTCAAAGACTTCATCCCGCCTCCGCCCAAGCAGCTTCCACTCGAAGCGCCTCGCCCCCTCCCCACCTCTCGAAGGGGAACATCTGCGGCCGCCGTGCTCGTGCTTTCATGCCTCCTGACCGCAGCCCTCGCCTTCATCGGAGGTTATGCCGCTGCACGCTCCTTTCCCAAGCCGCAACCAGAACCTCAAGCCGTCGCAGCAAAACCAGTAGAAGCACCTGTCGAAGCTCCCGAACCCATCCCCGTCCCAGTCAGAACCTACATCCCGGACCCCGTCCCCGCTGAAGAAAAGCCGGAGCCAATCAAGATCACGGGACCCGAAGCAACCTTGAGAGCCTTCCTCGAAGCAGAGGATTGGGCGGCGAGAAGCAGCTACGTCCTGTTTCCTGAAAAGGTTCGACCAAAGATGAAGCAGCGATCGGAGAATTGGGACGATGGCCCGATCGAAGTCAGCGAAGTCTCACTCTTTGAAGTCACCGAAGAGGCACACATTTTCCGTGTCACGACACCGACCCTCCCCGGAGGCTTTCCCGTCGCCGTTTCAAGGGATGGCAACCATTGGCTCGTCGACTGGGAAACCTTCGTCGAGTTCAATGATGACCGCTTCAGCCGCTTTGCCCGTGGCGAAGAAGGCGATCAGGGAGTCTTTCGAGTGACGATTAAACCAGCCGAACCCACCGGAAGCGACTCGCTCTTCGAACGTTTCATCCTAAATCCACCGATGCCGGACCGCGAACAATCGGCCTACATCAGGAAGGATTCGATCGCCCTCGCCCGCCTCCGGGAAATTCTGGCCCGCAAGGCTGGGTTTCCCGATGAAGTCTTCACACTCCTGATGGAAGACCGAGGCCCGCCGCTGGTCGTCGCGCTTTCTTACGGGGTGACGACGGAAGGGAAAGCCTATCTCCAGATCGACGATATTATCGCCATCGGCTGGGGTCCGGATGAACTGTAGGCCCAGGCCAGGCGAAGACCACTGCCCGCACGGCGAAGCGAGCACGGACCGCCCGCTTACTTCGCGGAGCGGATCTCGCCTTCGCGATCTTCCACCCATTCCTTTTCTTCATCCAGTCCATTGACGCCGTAAAACACGGCCAGCCTCGCATACCTCGCCGCCGGATCCCCACGACTGGCCCGCTGCAGTTTCCTCAGACACACCGGGCAAAGGTGCATCGGCGTCGAATCCGCCTCCTCCAGATGGTTCGCGCCGTTCATGTTGCACTCGTGATAAATGCAATGACGAATCCCAAACATGTGACCCATTTCATGAGTCAGGATCTTTGCCGCACGACGAAGTACTAGCTTCTCCGTATTTTCATCAACCATCCCCCCCGACCAGGAAGGGTGATAGCGAGCGAAACTAAAGATCCCCACGCGATTCTTGATCGAGGCCTGACCGAAGACGAAGTTCCAGTTCTCATCCGGAAAGAGATCGGTCATCGTCACCGCAAGCATGGCATAGCCGTCCGCCGGCAACTGCCTTGGCAACCAGCCGAGGATGTCACGACTGTTCCACTGCTTCTTGCCCGACATCCGGTTGACCCTTGAACGCGCTTTGACCGCAGAGTCCGGCTCCTTCGGCAACAGCCCGACTTTCATCGGATAGAAATAAGCCTCAGCATAGCGTTGCAGCTTCCCAAGGTCGGGCGCCGTCCCGTCGAAGTCCCCGAGCGGCAGAATGTAGAGCTTCCGCCGACCCTGCCCCGGCAGATTGGGATCCGAATCCAGCCACTCCCGGTAGCTCTGGCCCTCTTCCTCATGAGACGCCAGCCAGTCGATGGAACGCGGCGCGATCTTGGCCTGATACTCGCCCCCATCCGTGAATGCCCGCTTCATCGAAGGATCCAAACCCGACAGCGGACCCACGGCAGCTCGGCGCTCCGGCGCCGTAGGCGGCTCGAAGGCCACCACCAGTCCAGCGCCCAGGATCAGAAGGGGTCCAAGCCAAGAACAGCCACTCTTCTTCATAAATCGCAATACTTCACATCCTGGCCGAAATCACAAGCTGCGGCCACGTCCAATCATCGACAAGCCCTTCCATCCTCAGGACCTGGCCCATGTGATCACAACCTTTGAGACCCTTCGTCCTGTATTCACCGAAACGAAGGACAAATGACGACCCGGCCACCGCTATCCCTGAGGCTAAGCCATTTGCGATCATGATTCGATTTACTGCACTCATCCTTACCTTCACCCTTCCTCAGCTTGCTTCTGCCCAGGAAGAGAGCCCTCAGGTCCCACCCGTTGAAACTCATTCCACTTCGCCGGATATCACCGGGACGATCAAGGAAGTCACCCTCTATCAAGGCACCGCCATCGTCACCCGGCGCGTCGAACTACCAGCCGCCAAAACCGGCACCTTCGAACTCGTCGTCACCTCCCTTCCGACCGCCACCGACCCCACTTCGGTTCATGCCGATCGAGTCGAAGGGGCCATGGTTCGCTCCGTGAGCTGCCGAAGCCGCCCACCCGAAGAAGCCTCAAAGCTCGCCAGCCAGGTCACCGAACTCGACGACGCCATCCGCACACTCAGCCGCAAGATCGCCACCTCCAAAAACGAAATCGCCCTGCGCCGCATCCGTCAGGAATACCTTCGCGGACTCGAAAACTTCGTCGCCCCTGCCGCGACTCAGGAAATGACCCACGGTGTCATCCAGGCTGATCAACTCGAAGCCGTCACTCAGATGCATTTCCGCGAATACGAACGAGCCTCGCAGGAAATCATGACGATGAGCAGCAGCATTGAAGACGACACCCTCGAGCTAGGCGAACTGCGCAAGCAGCGCGAAAAGCTCGCCGCCGGTCCTCCCGCCACTTTCGATGCCATTGTCTTCATCGAAAAGAAGGAAGCCGGCCCGGCGTCCCTTCACCTCAACTACCTCGTCAAGGACTGCGGTTGGTCGCCTCTCTACAACGTCCGGGCCAACACCGCTGACAACGCACTCGAGATCGAGTTCAACGCCATCATCCATCAGGTCAGCGGCGAGGACTGGAAGGAAGCCTCGCTCGCCCTTTCCACCGCGTCTCCTAAAACCAGCGCCTACAATCCCCGCCTGACACCCCTCTACGTCGGTGTCAGTGAAGACGACTCCACCATCAATAATCCCAATCGAGTCGCCACCTACAACCGCGCCCAAGAAGACAAAAAGGCCGCCATGCTCTCGCAATTTCGCGGCAAGTCGATCGATGAAAATTCCGCCGACAACTTCAAAGCCAACGAGTCCGCCGCCAGCGTCCAACTCATCGAGTTGTCCGAACGCCTCAGCGAACTGCGCCTGATGCGCGACAACGGAACCGAAGAGGACCTCAGCATCCGCTACGCGCTTGAGTCTCCCGTGACGCTTGTCAGCCGCCGCGATCAACAAATGGTTCCCGTGCTCCGTCACAACAGCAGCGCCGCCTTCTATCATGTCGCCTCCCCGATCCTCACCTCCGCCGTCTTCCGCGAAGCCGAGCTGACCAACGAGTCGAACCACGATCTGTTAGGCGGGCAGGTCAATGTCTTCCTCGACGGTGAATTCACCGGCCGCACTGAAATTCCAACCATCGCCCGCGGGCGGAACTTCACGCTCGGCTTTGGCGTCGACGGCCAACTCCGTGCCCGCCGTAGCCTCATCGACCGCACCGAAACCGTTCAAGGCGGCAACCGCCAGGTCACCATCAGCTCCGATGTCGTGATCGACAACTTCAAGACCACACCCGTCAACCTCCGCCTGCGCGAGCGCACGCCATTCATGGAAGACACCGCCAGCCTACGTGTCGCCCTCGGCGAAATGAGCCACCCAATCAGCAGCGACTCCGACTACAAGCGCTTCGAACGCCCGAAAGGAGTCTTGCGTTGGGATCTCGAAGTCCCTCCTGGCGCCAACGACAATGCCTTCTCCCTCAGCTACACCTACACGCTCGAATTCGACAAGAACGTCGCCCTTCGCGATATCAGCAACGAGCAAAAATCCCGTCTCCGTAGCGAATTCATTCAAGAGAACCGACGCGCCAACAAGAAGTAGGCCCCGGAGCGCGCGACGCCGTCGCGCTTATCAACCCCAGCC
>NZ_JBATWY010000194.1:0-32848 GCF_049672945.1 Haloferula sp.
ATCGAAGGCTACTACAACATCCACCGCAAACACTCTTCCCTCGGCTACCGCACCCCGGCCCAGTTCGAGGCCTCATTCAACACGCTAAACTAACCAAATATCGGTCCAAAAATCAGTTGCATCTCAAAATGAAGAAATTTCTACAGAAGGAAACAAAGATAACAAAGGAAAGGCACGGACTGCTGCGCCTCATTGAACTCACCTACAATTTATTCAAAAATTCGTTATCTTCGTTTCCTTCTGTTCAAATCCTCTTCATCCTAACAGCAGTCCTCACCGCTGACCCCGGAGCCAAACTGATCATCCCCGAGCCCGAAGCCTGGACCGGCCAGCGCGTTCCCCTTTTCATCGAACTTCGCGCCGAAGGATCCTTCAAAGGTGCCGCCTCATTCGATCTCCCCGAGATTCCGAAAACGGTCATCATCAAAATCGGCAGCCCGGTCCTTTCTTCTGAAACCGACGGCGACAGGGAATACTTCGTCCAACGTCACGAGTTCGCGCTATTCTCTCAGGCGGATGGCACTCTCGAACTGCCGCCGATCACCGCACGCTTCAGCCATCTCAAGGGATACACTGGGCCCACATTCGACACGGAAGCAGATACGGAACCGGCGACCCTCACCATCAATCGTCCACCCGGCAGCGAGTCGCTCGGATTTCTGGTCACGACTCCATCTCTCGAAGTCGAAGAGTCCTGGGATCCAACACCCGGGCCACTTGAAACCGGCGCCGTCCTCAAGCGCACCATCGAACAACGAGCTGAGCAGATGACCGGAATCGCCCTCGAACCCGCCCCCACACCGGAGATCGACGGGATTCGGACCTATCTTGGAAGCCCCGAAGTCAAGGACGAGACAGAACGGGGAGAGTTCCTCGGAGAGCGACGGGACACACTCACCTACCTCATCCAACAGGCAGGCCTGCATACCCTTCCCGAGATCCGCTACCGTTGGTGGAACCCGACAACCCAGACCCTCGAGCTTCGCACACTCCCGGCAGTCTCCTTCACCGCAACCGCACCCCCTTTGCCACCTGAGAAACCTTCGCCCACCCGCTATCTCTGGCTGCTCGTCCCCGCGGCACTACTCACCTGCGGTTTTATTTTCCGGCTGCGACTAGCAACCGCGTTCCACCAGCTTTACGAGTGGATCGATCCCCCGCCACGTCGTGCTGAGCGGGCGTTTCTCAGGGCATGCCATCGGAACGACCCCAAAGAAGCCATGAACAAGTGGAACAAGCTCCGCCCCCTCCTCCCCGAACTCACTCCATCTGAGATGCTTTCAAAAGAGCTGAGCAATCTCTACGCTCAACTCTACGGGGTCGCCAAAAACCATCAGACCTGGTCGGGTGACGCTTTAGCCACCGCCCTCAAACTGACTAAACGACCTCACCGGGAGAAAGTTCAGGAGAAATACCTTCCCAGACTCAATCCATAGCATTCGCGCATCAGATCCATAGCGCACGCTTATTGAGAAAGCGACTTGCAGCAGCCTGCCCTGAGGACTACAAAGTCGTTCCGTCGAAACTTATCCATCTTCTTCGAAACCGTCACCATTTCCCATCCCATGAAGCGAACCATAACCACTTGTCTTGCCGCAGCTTTGCTTGCAGGCACCCCCATCAAGGCCGAAGAGCCAACCGCCGAGATCGACGGCCTTGCCAATGCGGCCGCCGCTTTCGTCGTCGCCTACAACGACAAGGACGCAGACGCGATCTCCCAACTATTCACCGAAGATGGCGAGATGACCAACCGCTCCGGCGAAGACATCCTTTCCGGCCGCGATGCCATCAAGGCCCACTACGAAGAGATCTTCTCAAGTGATCAAGCGCCGGGCATCGCCATCGAAGTCGACTCCGTCCGCCTCGTTGCACCCAACCTCGCCATCGAAGACGGCACCGCCCATCTAACCGCACCGGAGGAAAATGCCCCTCCCCGCTCCATCAATTACACGGCCGTACTTCTGAAAAGCGATTCCGGCGATTGGGAGATTGCCAGCACTCGCGACCTCACGGATGTCACCGATGCCACCGGTGAGTTGTTCGAACTTTCCAAGGTCCTCATTGGAGACTGGACCTGCATGATGGACGAAGTCCGACTCGACCTGGCGATCGATTGGGAAGACTCCGGCAAGTTTCTCATCGGAGAAATGCTAACCACCACACCCGATGGCGAACCCCAGACCGGCTCCATCCGCATCGGCTGGAATGCCGCCCGCGAGTCGATTGCTTCGTGGATGTTCGACAGTCGTGGCGGCAGTAGGCAGAGCCTTTGGACCTCGACCGACGAAGGTTGGTTGATTCGAACCGAAGGAACGACCGCCGACGGTGAAACCGTCACATCAAGTCAGAATCTCACAACCGATGGCACGGACACCATTGTATGGACCGTCAAAGACAAAGTTATCAGCGGCGAGAAACAACCAGACAACCAGATTCGGCTCGTTCGACGCCCTCCCGTCCCCGCCAGCAATTGAAACCCCAAACCATTCAAGCCATGAAATTTCCTACCACATTCATCATTCTCCTTATCGGAGTATTCTTCGTCATCCCCGAGTCGGACGCCCGAGGCTTCGGAGGCGGCGGCGGTAAAGCTAAAGTGAGTCACGGCGGCGGCGGAGCCCGTCAGGTTAAGCGTAGCCCGATGACCAGCTCACGGGTCCAAAGACCCGCCGCGCGTCCTGCTCCAAAACCCGCCGCGAGACCCTCTTTTTCGCGTCCGGCAAGCAAACCCACCGCAAAGCCTGCCGCAAGACCTTCGATCCAGAGGCCAACGACCAAGCCGGCGACCCGGCCTTCGATCCAGAGACCCACAACCAAGCCTGCGACCCGGCCTTCGATTCAGAAGCCGACCACACGTCCCAGTACCAAGCCGGCGACTCGCCCGTCCATCAATCCGCCGAGCAGGCCTGCCAATCGACCTTCGACACTTCCTGCGAACCGGCCCGGTATTGGAGATGGAAACCGTCCCGGCATTGGGAATGGAAACCGCCCGGGAATCGGAGACGGAAACCGTCCGGGATCGGGCATTGGCAACCGGCCAGGTGCGGGCAATCGCCCCTCGACCCTTCCCGGCATGGTCTCCTACCCGAACAAGCCAAAGATCGGCAACAACACCAGTATCGGCAACAACCGCGGCAACAACTACATCAACAACGTCAATGTCGGTCGCAGAAACAACGGCCTGAACCGTCCGGCCACGCTGCCCGCCAACAAGCGCGACTGGAACTCCAACAAATGGGGTGGCAACAGTGGCGTCTGGGGCAACAACAACAACGTCAACATCCGGATCAACAACAACTTCCGCAACAACAACAACTTCGCCTACCGCCCGAACTACTGGGGCGGTCGGCCATGGTGGGGTGCGGGCGGATACCACGGATGGCATCACGGCCACTGGGGCTACGGCTGGAACAGTGCCTACTACCGTCGCCACTGGTATTACGATGACAATGACTTCGCCAAAGGCTTCATGTGGGGCATCGGAGTCTGGAGTCTCGGCAACATGATCTACGACATGGGCTACAAGTCCTACTCGAACCCTTATCCCGCGCCACCCGTTCAGAACACCTACGTCACCTATACCCAGCCAATATCGGTCGCAGCGGCAGCCAATCCTCCGGGCGACGATGCCGAAGTTGAGCTTGCTGCCACCAAGTCGGACGAGGCGCTCGACCGCTCCCGTATCGCCTTCAGGAAGGGCGACTACATGGCCGCATCAACGGCCATCGACGAAGCCCTCGGATACACCCCGGACGACGTGACCCTTCACGAATTCCGAGCCTTGGTCTTCTTCGCCCTCGGCAAATACTCCGATGCCACGGGTGTCCTCAATGCCGTCCTCGCCTCCGGCCCCGGTTGGAGCTGGGACACCATGATCGGATTCTACGAGTCTTCTAGTACCTACAGCGACCAGCTCAAGAAGCTCGAGGAATACGTGAGCGGTTCGCCGGACAAGGCCGACTCCCATTTCCTCCTCGGATACCACTACATGGTCTGCGGAGAGATGGAGGAATCCTACAAGGAGTTCAAGAGGACTGCCGAGCTGCAGCCCGCTGACACCATTGCCAGCCAACTGGCCGAGCTCACCCTGAGCTCGATTCCCGACAACGGCGATCCTGGAGATGCTCCCGAACCACCACCAGCACCCGAGCCCGTCCCTGTCGACAAACTCGTCGGCACCTGGGTGAGCAAGTCCGCTAGTGGAGGAACCATCACCTTCACCATGAAAGAGACCGGCGACTACACCTGGGGCTACAAGGAAGGCGAGAACGACAGTGAGCTCACCGGCACCTACGGTCTCAATGAAAAGGGCCTGCTCGTGCTCACTTCCGACGACACTCAGATGGTCTCCGAAGTGAAGCTCGCAGATGACAACCAAATGCACTTCGCCATCATCGGCAGCCCCGATGGCGATCCCGGTCTTGACTTCACGAAAGGCTGAGAAGCCCAGGCAATTGACTCAAACCCGAAGCGGATCCATCCGCTTCGGGTTTTTTATTCGCAACCCCAATCAGCTTTCAGCTTACGCGGAAAGAATCACTTCAGCCTCGTCGGAAACCTTCCTTTTGGCCAACAAATCCACGATGCCGTCCGTCAACTCCCTCATGAACTCATCGTATTGGATCAGCTCCATTCGACCGTCATGATGCTCGACGATCGCCGTCAAGCTTTCCACCCAGTCACCTGAGTTCAAGTAACGCACACCACCGACCTGCTTGTCTTCCGGTGTATGGATGTGCCCGCAGATGATCCCATCACAGTTCCGCTTCACCGCCAGTGCCTGGAGCTGCTTTTCATAGCTATCAACAAAGCTCACGGCCGACTTCACCGCTCCTTTCACTCGTTTGCTCAATGAGAAATACTCCTTCCCGCGCCACGCACGGTAGTGATTGTAGACTCGATTGACGGCCAGCAGCGAATCGTATCCAAAGGCACCGATCGTCGCCAACCACCGGTGATTTGTCGACACGCTGTCAAAACCATCACCGTGGATCACCAGATACTTCTTCCCGTCCGCAGCCTCATGAAGGTTCTCCTTCACAAACCTCAGCTTGCCGAAACTGAGTGGCAGGAAGCGCTCCAGGATGTCGTCGTGATTTCCCCGACAGTAGACAACCTCGGTATCACCCCGTTCCATGATCTTGAGAATGGTCCGAACGAAGCGACTATGCCGCTTCCTCCATTTCGCCCCGCGACGCAGCGCCCAGCCATCGATGATGTCACCATTCAGCACCAGCTTCTCACACTCGATGTGCTTGAGAAAATTCATCACCTCATGAACTTTGCTCTCCGGAGTTCCCAAATGAATATCTGACAGGAACACGCTGCGGAACCGGCGCTTCTTTCCCTTGCGCATCTCCTTTCGACTCAAAGTCACCCGCCCACGCTTGCGCACAGCTGCCGCCAATGACTCCTCGAAACTCAAGATCACGGACTCCCAGCCGAGCCCCTGCACCGAACGTCGGGCTTCCTCACGCATGCCTCCCTCCCATTCGCGAAGCGCGATCATCGCCAACTCGGCAAACTCACTCGAATTGCCCTTGCTCGCTTTCAATCCATTCATCCCCTGCTGCACATGCCGCCCTGCCGCCGCATAGTCGTAGCTCACTGTCACCAGACCCGATGCCATCCCCTCGAGAATCACATTCCCAAAGGTCTCCGACTCACTCGGGAAAAGAAGAATGTCGGCCGATGCATAATGAGCCGCCAGTTCCTTGCCGGTCTTCACCCCGACGAACTGAACGAAGGGATGTTTCGCCTTCAGCGAATCCCTGAGTGGACCATCACCCACACAAACGCACTGCAGGTCCGGCACCCGTTCACGCATCCTGCGAAAACACTCCATCACCAGCGGCAGATTTTTTTCCGCTGCCAATCGCCCAACCACCATCGCCACCGGTGCACCTTCACGCACTCCCCACGAGGCACGAAGCGCGGCCGCACGCTGACCCGGATGAAACAACTCGGTATCCACTCCGCGACCGAGAATCCTTACGTTCTCAAAGCCCTTGGACTTCAGCATCTCAACCACATCAGGCGTCGGCGCCAACGTCAGATCGGCACGGTTGTGCACGTGTTTCAAATAACTGATCGCCGCCGGTTGCAGGCCGCCCAGACGGTAGGCCTCCATGTATTGATGGAAGTTCGTATGAAAACCAGCCACCACCGGGATCCGTAAAGCACTCGCCGCCTTGATCGCTGAAACTCCGAGCAGACTTTCCGTTGCCACATAGATCACATCCGGTCGCGACTTCACCCAGCGCTTGCGCAGCTTGAACGGACCCGGCAATCCTAAGCGTATCTCCCTGTATCCGGGCAACGACAGTGATGGCGCCAAGGTCTCACTGGGGGACCTCTCCTCACCCGTCCGAATCACATGCACCCGATGCCCCCTCCGCCGCATCCCATCGGCCAGCCGACCCAAAGTCATCGCAACTCCGTTCACATCCGGCGCAAAGGTATCCGTGACGATTTCAATTCTCATGAATGATACAGGTTCCTTAAATAATTCGCCTTGACCCTTAGCACGCTTCAACGAGTCGGAGGCTGCGCTTCTTCGTGTCGATTGCGTCACAAGTAACTCACCAGCAGGCTGCCGAGCATTTCGTTATTCGCTACACCGCCGGAAATCGTCGCGACAAATGCAGAGCCGGTGGAATTTCAACCACACCGGATTAACCTTGCCTTTCCTCGTTTGCAGGCTAAGACGCGGCCGTCTTCCTTCTCGGAAGATCAGCGGTTCATCAGTCGAGCCGCTCCCGTTGCCGGTCTTCATCGATGAGAGAATGGTCCTGGGTTCCACCTAACATACCCTCATCGAGACCCGCTCAGGCGCCAGAATTGGCAGCCGGGCTCACTGACAACATGACCCCGAATACATTCGAGGCGCTGCCACTGGCTGCGCCCATCCAACGCGCTCTTTCCGAGAGCAAATACACCACTCCTTCGCCGATTCAGGCTCAGGCCATTCCGCATTTGCTGAAGGGCCGCGACCTGCTTGGTTGCGCCCAGACTGGAACCGGCAAGACCGCTGCGTTCTCGCTACCGATCCTGCAAGAGCTTCACGCCGACCCCCGCCCACTCCGCCCGAAGAGCCCGCGGGTTCTCGTTCTAACACCCACCCGTGAACTCGCCACCCAGGTCGGCAAAAGCCTCGAGACCTACGGCAAGTATATCAAAATCAAGCACGCCCTCGTTTACGGAGGCGTCGGCCAGCGACCTCAAGTCAATGCCATGCGCAGCGGAGTCGACGTCCTCGTCGCCTGCCCGGGTCGTCTTCTCGACCTGATCGACCAAGGCCATATCAACCTCTCCAGCGTCGACTTCTTCGTTCTCGATGAAGTCGACCGCATGCTCGACATGGGCTTTCAACGGGATGTCCAGCGTATCGTCGCACTACTCCCGAAGAAGCGCCAATCGCTCTTCTTCTCGGCGACCCTCGCCCCGGCCATGGTAAACCTCGCCCACACGATCCTCGTTGATCCTGTGACCGTCTCCATCGCCCCGGAAACCACTACTGCGGAAAAGGTCGAGCAGCGCGTCTGCTTTATCGAACGGGAGAACAAACGCGCTCTTCTGCTCAAACTCCTCGGCGAGCAAAAACCAGGTGAATTGACCATCGTCTTTTCACGAACCAAACATGGCTCGGACAAGCTCGCTCGCATGATCAGCAAGGACGGCATTGCTGCCGAAGCCATTCACGGCAACCGCTCGCAGCCACAACGCGACAAGACACTTGCCCGCTTTCGCGAGGGTAAGATCCCCGTTCTCGTCGCGACCGACGTCGCCGCACGAGGGGTCGATGTGAAAGCCGTTACCCTGGTGGTCAATTTCGATCTTCCGAACGAACCGGAAGCCTACGTCCACCGCATCGGCCGCACTGGCCGTGCCGGTGCCACCGGTCACGCCGCTTCCTTCTGCTGCCCGGACGAACGCGACTACCTCCGCGACATCGAAAAACTCATCGGCAACCCTCTCACCGTCGATGACGATCAGGATTGGCATCTCGCCTCATTGGCGGCCGACCACCTGCGCCATGGTAGTCGCTCGAATGGCGTGGCCAAGGTCAAGCAAGGCAACCGCTCAGGAGGTGGCCGACCCAGCGGCAGGTCCGGCGGTCGCCCAGCCAGTTCCGGCGGATCATCCGGTGGCGGTGCAGGCGGAGGCGGAAATCGCCGACGCCGTCGTGGCCCGCGCCGCGCCAGCGCCTGATTGAAACGCTTCAGCGTCTCCACTTCCGCTCGACCCGGTCAAACTCGGTTCCTCTCGCCTTTTTGGCGACGGCCGTCCAGCCGTTCTCGTTGCACTCGATCACGTACAGATGATTGAGTGCCTCGGCTTCAGCGAGCCACGGCCGCTTCTCTTTGGCATCAAGGGGAACCTGCCGGATTTTCACCCCCCACGCGCCCGATCCAAGGTACGGCACACCTCGTATCTCATCGACCTTGCCTTCGTAGACCGGATGGGTTCGGGCATAGACATGATGGTCGTTTTCAAACACCGCATCGACCTGATATTCTTCAAAAAGAGGTGACCACTGCTCTTGGATCTCCACCGCATCGTCCTTCGCACCCGAGCCCCAGGCCGGACGATGATAGCAAACAAACAGGCGCTTCACCCCCTGGCGTTCCTTGAGACACTCCTCCAGCCAGGCACTCTGACTGGCGAGCGTCGCAGAGTGCCCGGAATCCAAGAGAATCAGCGAAAACTGATCTCCGATATCAATGGCCTGCCGGGCCTGTCCGGTTTCCGGCATTTTGAACAGACTGAAGAACTCCTTGGCCATTTCCGGTCCCGGCGCGTCGTTGGGGCGGTAGGAAGCGCCCTTTATCTCATGATTGCCAATCGCCACCACCATCGGGACCATGAGGCCGCCGGGCGTCCGGGCATTTTCAGCCCAGGAGTCGAACCAGATGAACCAGCGGGCCGGATTGGAGTCGTTGGTGTAGGCCAAATCTCCACCAAGCAAGGCAAACATCGGATCTTCGGCACCCGCACGCGCATTCATCGCATCAAGCAATTTCCGTTCGTGAAACATGTCCCCCCCGGTGACGAAACGCAGGTCCACGCCATCCTTAGGAGCAGTTCGAAAGCGGTAGCTTGAATCGCCGTGTTTGAACTCAATCACACTGGCGGCGGGCAGACCCTCCAGATCCACATGGCCCACCCGGTGCGCGGTTTCGGCAAACGGATGACGTTCGATCGTGGCCGACTTCCATTCGGTTTCTCCCTCGATTCGATAATCCATCGTTTCCACCAGTTCCCTGTCTTCTTCTGAAAGCTCGGTAGCTTCGGTCGTTCTCCGCCACCCTGCCTTCGGCTTCTCGCCAGCCAGGTATTCCCACTCGTCCCCTTCCGCGATGAGCACATAAGTCTTCCCTCCCGACTTCCCGACAAGCCGGATGTCCAAGGTGAAGTCCGAACTGGTCTTACCATCATTGAAACCCTCCACCGCGAGAATCTTTTCTCCGCTGCCGATCAGATCAGCAGCCTTGCCCAGCAGGGTCTCTTCGACTCCCCGAGCTTCATGTTTGTTGATCACTTGCTCTTTCCCGTCGACGATCCGCACATTCTTCCTGACGATCTCCTCCCCATCCAACCAGGCGACGAAACCGTCGTCGTAGCGGGCAGCGAGATAGAGTGTGGCGTCCTTCGGCAGGAAATCGGGCAAGGAGAATTTCCGCCTGATCGCCACCGATTGGTAGTTGTTCTCCATTCCACGAAGCACCGTGGTGTCGTCATCATCGCCGTAGCCGAATCCTCCCGGCCCCTTCACCCACTTGCCCTCACGGCCCGCGGCTCCCACCCGCTCGATCCAGCGAATCGAAGCCTTGGAATCCGGGTTTTCCGACCACTGAACGATCGGTCCATGATCAACTCCACGGGCTGAAACCACCAAACTGAACAAAAGGAGCAGGCGTAGCAACATCGTCATCATCCAGACTGGCATTCATCGGCAACCTTTCAATCGGAATTACTCGGCCCCATCCGACTCACACAACCATGAAACGACGGAATCTTCTTCCGATGCTTGCAGCGTTTTCAATTTCCTGCTCCGCGGCAAGCGAGCAAGCCATCGAAGTCGGAACGGTCCAGTGGCAGCGCGACTTCGACGCAGCACTCACCTCCTCCAAGAAGTCCGGCAAACCGGTCTTCGCCCTTTTCCAAGAGGTCCCCGGATGCTCGGGATGCAAGCAGTTCGGCAGGGAAGTGCTCTCCGATCCACTTGTCGTCGATGCCATCGAGAACGAATTCACCCCGGTGCTCATCCACAACAACAGCGGAGGCAGGGACGCCGAGATCCTCAAGCGCTACAACGAACCCGCCTGGAACTATCAGGTCGTTCGCTTCCTTGACTCCAATGGCAAGGACCTGATCCCGCGCAAAGACAAGGTCTGGACGACTGCGCCTCTGATTGACCGCATGATCCTCGCACTCAAACAATCGAAGCGCCCCATCCCCCGCTACCTCTCGCTCCTCCAGACTGAGCACTCCACTGGGCTCAGGTCGGCGGCCTTCTCGATGTACTGCTTCTGGACCGGAGAAATGAAGCTCGGCCAGATCGAAGGCGTCGTCACCAGTGAGGCTGGATTCATCGCGGGTCGCGAGGTCACCCTGCTCCGCTATGACCCGAATACCACCACCCTCTCCGACTTGATCGACGCGGCGACCAAAGTGGACTGCGCCAACGGCGTCTTCCTTCCCGCCGCAGACTTCAAGTCCCTCTCAAACACCCGCCTGCCCGTCGCGGTGCTCAAGGGCTACCGGGCGGCTCCTGCCAGCGATCAAAAGAAGCAGCTTTCCGGAACCAACTCCGGAAAGCTTGGACTCAGCCCGGCCCAGGCCACCAAGCTCAACGCCTGGCTCCACCAGAATCCCCAACTCGCCATGAAATACCTGAGCCCGCGCCAACGAGCAGCCTTCAGGCGCTGAGCCGCACGGGACAATCAACACTTTCCTCGCGGCCAAGCTCTCCTACACTGGGTCGCATGTCTTCGAGCTTCGGCCACGCTTTCCGTATCCACACCTTCGGCGAATCCCATGGCGGAGGCGTCGGCGTCATCGTCGATGGCTGCCCCCCCGGCATCTCCCTAACCGCTGAAGACATCCAATACGAACTCGACCGCCGCCGCCCCGGACAATCCGAGATCGTCACTCCACGCAAAGAGTCCGATACCTGCGAAATTCTCTCTGGTCTTCACGACAACCTCACCTTGGGCACCCCGATCTGCGTGGTTGTTCGCAACGAAGATCAGCGACCCGGCGCCTACGATGAAATGGCGGTGAAATACCGTCCCTCCCACGCCGACTACACCTACGACGCCAAATACGGCCTTCGCGCCCCTTCCGGTGGCGGTCGTGCTTCCGCCCGGGAAACCATCGGCCGCGTCGCGGGAGCTGCCATCGCTCGGAAAGTCATCGCCTCCCTCGCTCCCGAAGTCGAAATCCTCGCCTGGGTAAAGTCCATCCACGATCTCGAAGCGGACGTCGATCCCGCCACCGTCACGCTCGATGACATCGAATCAAACATCGTCCGCACCGGAGACCCCGTTGCGGCCGGAAAAATGATCGAACGCATCAAGGAAATCCGCAACGACGGCAACTCCATCGGCGGCACGGTCGAATGCGTGATTCGTCATTGTCCTCCCGGAATTGGAGAACCCGTCTTCGACAAACTCGAGGCGGAACTCGCCAAAGCCATGATGTCACTCCCCGCCACCAAAGGCTTCGAAATCGGCTCCGGCTTTGCCGGCACGCGCATGACCGGACGCGAGCACAACGACCCCTTCCGCATGCTCGATGGTAAGGTGCGCACCACCTCGAACCGCTCCGGCGGAATCCAGGGAGGCATCTCCAACGGCGAACCCATCATCTTCCGTGTCGGCTTCAAACCCACCGCCACCATCATGACCTCGCAGGAAACGGTCACCTCCAGCGGCGAGGACACCGAACTCAAGGGCCGGGGCCGCCACGACGCCTGCGTCCTACCCCGCGCTGTTCCCATGGTCGACGCGATGGCCGCGCTGGTCGTTTGCGACCACCTCCTGAGGCAGCGGGGACAATGCGGCGCCTAACAGCCATCTCTCAAGTGATCGGCATCCGGCATGCAATCTCTCCTGTCAGCCCTGAACCTCGATACCCTGCCGCAGCTCGGCCTTGGCACCGCCGCCCTGCTGATCTTCGGCGCAATCGCCAGTCTCGCGGTCCTCCGCGGTCTCCTACGGATCCTTTGGGGAAGCACCATCTTGTGTCTTGCCGGCCTCGCCGCCTTTTTCTCATGGCAGCACTCCCACTCGCTATCGCTTCAGTGGTTCGACGAGGCGCCTTCTTGGTTTCCCGTTGCCCTACCGCTCACCGCCTTCGTCATCAGCTTCCTGCTCCTCCGCGCGATCGGGCGCTTCGTGGTCAAGCCCCTCGGCGAGCCCAATGAGGAAACGGCCGAAAAGAACCGACGCTCACCCATACGTTGGGCCATCACCCTCATTCTCAGCCTCATTCCAACCAGCCTGCTCTGGTTCGCCGGTGCCACACTCCTGCGCCACGCCGGCTCCATCGCCGAGATCAAAAATTACACCGAAGAACTCACCAATCAACCGATCTCCGAGAGCACGGCATTGCTCGCAAAGCTCAAGCAAAGCATCGACAAGGCCATCCCGACGGACTGGTTTCTCAAGATCGACCCTCAATCAAGCGACCTGCGCCTCACCCTCGCCAAGCTCATCTCCTCCGCAGACGAACCCGCACCGAAAGCCATTCGCGTCCTCGAAGAACCCGAAATGAAACAACTCATCCTCGGCGACCCGCAACTCCGCGAACTCGCCCGCGAAGGCCGCTACGCCGAAGTCCTTCGCGACCCCCGGCTCGACGTCATGCTCGAAAACGACAATCTCCGCGAAGTCCTCCAAGGCCTCGATCTCTGATTTTCTCATTTCTCATTTCCAAATTCTCAGCTTTCAATTTTTCCCCATGTCCTACCTCGTCACCATCGGCCTCGAAGTCCACTGCCAGGCAAAAACGGAAACCAAAATGTTCTGTTCCTGCCGCACCTCCTTCGCCGACGAACCAAACACCCACACCTGCCCCGTCTGCCTCGGTCTCCCCGGTGCCCTGCCGGTCCTCAACCGCCACGCCATCGAGAAAACCCTGCTCGCAGGCCTCCTGATCGACTGCAGCTCCCCCGAAATCTCCAAGTGGGACCGGAAGAACTACTTCTATCCGGACATGCCGAAAAACTACCAGACCACGCAGATGGACCTCCCCCTTTGCCTCGGCGGCGAAGTCCCGCTCTACGACCACTGCTACCCCACCGACGTCCGGAAGAACATCCCGCGCCCCGGCCTCAAGGTCCGCCTCAACCGCATCCACCTCGAAGAAGACGTCGCCAAATCCACCCACCTCGGCAGCTCGTCGATCATCGACTACAACCGCGCCGGCACGCCGCTGATGGAGATCGTCACCGAACCCGACATCGAAACCTCCGCCGAAGCCTTCGCCTTCCTCAACAGCCTCCAGATGATCCTCCGCCAGGGCGGCATCTCCGACGCCGATATGGAAAAAGGCCAGCTGCGCTGCGACGTCAACATCTCCATCCGCAAAAACGAAAGCGACCCCCTCGGCAACCGCATCGAACTGAAGAACCTCAACTCCATCTCCGCCGTCCGCCGCGCCATCGACTACGAAATCGAACGCCAATCCGAAGACCTCGACCAAGGCATCGACCAAGTCCAGTCGACCCGCCGCTGGGATGATGACCGCGGTGAGTCGCAACTCCTCCGCACCAAGGAAGACGCCCACGACTACCGTTACTTCTCCTGCCCCGACCTGCTCCCCATCCGCACCGCACCAATCCTGGAGAAAGTCCGCCCCCTTCTCACAGAACGCCCGCACGACCGCGCCGCCCGCTACGAAGCCGACTTCGGCGTCACGACCTACGACGCCGCCGTCCTTTCCTCCGACCTACCACTCGCGCAGTACTTCGAGGCCATCCTTCAGGGGAGCGTGGGCGTCCCGCCCGCATCATCCGAATCCGAAGGCGAATCATCCGTCCCATCCAACACACCCCTCAACCCGAAGAAAGCCGCCAACTTCCTCCTCAACACCCTCCTTGGCCTGCTCAACGAGCGATCCATCGCCATTGCCGACGCCCCGCTTTCCGCCGGGAAAACCGGCCAACTCCTCGAACTCGTGGAATCCGGCCAGCTCGCCCTCAACCAGGCCAAGGAAGTCCTCCTCGTGCTCCTCGACGCCCCCGACAAGGACCCCGCTGCCGTCGCCAAGGACATGGGCTTCGAACCCGCTGACGCCGGCGAACTCGAAGCCTTCTGCGACCAAGCCATCGAGGCCAACCCGAAGCAAGTTGGAGAAATCCAGGCCGGCAACGACAAGCTCATCAACTTCCTAACAGGCCAAGTCATGAAGCTCTCCAAAGGCAAGGCCAACCCCAAGCAAGTCACCGAGATCCTGCAGAGTAAACTCCTGTAAGGAAATCAGGCGATTCCGCCCTTACCAACCAAATGAACGTCTCCCTCAAGGATTTTGCGAAAGTGATGTTCGAGCGTTTCGAGCAAGAGGGCATCCCCCTTCTACTCGCAGGCGGCTGGGCGGTAACCTCTCATGGCTTTTCCCGCAACACACTCGACCTTGATTGGATTTGTGCCCGCAGCCGGCAACAGGACGCCCTCGAAATGATGGGCAAACTCGGCTTCACACCGAAAAGCGATGGCATGGCGACACGATTCCAGTACGGTCGTGATCTCGCTTTCCCCTTCGTGGATCTGATTTGGGTCAATGACGAGAGTTTCGCACAAATGCGTGGAAACATCGATGACTCGATGGGCGTACGAGTCATCTCGTTTGAAGCATTAATTGCCATGAAACTCTACGCACTCAAGGACGATGCCCATCGAAAAGGGCGAGACCTCCGCGACCTCCGCGAGCTTCTCGAAAGAAACCCCGGCAAAATCCCCGAATCCGACCTCCGCGACATGGCACTAAAGTATGCTGGCGAAGGTGCCTTCGAGAAGCTACGCTACCAATCATGATCGATATCGACCTACCCGATCTCAGCGACCACCCATCGGCCCCGACTGTGGACCTTGCGACGTTCGAACGTTGGGTCATCGAAATCTTTATTCCCCAAGCGATTACTCGCGGTGAGTTGACCCAGGAATCCGCCATCAAAGACTTCAAGAAAAACGAAGGCTCGATGAAGGAATTCCGCTACCCGTAAGGAGTGCGGGCAATTCTGCCCGCTCGACCCCCGCAGCGGCTCCGAAATTCAGGTGGGCAGAATTGCCCACCCTCCTTGCGTCTCGACAAGCAAACCCCTCTTGGTTTGAACTCCCGGATGGGCGACTACTTTGACCCATCCAAGGACATCCAAAAACACGGCACTAAACTCCCCCACTGGCAGCAGGGAGAAGTCATGCAATTCGTCACTTTCCGTCTCGGCGACTCCATGCCAGCCGCGAAGCTAAGCCAATGGAAACAGGAACACCAAACCTGGCTCACCAACCACCCCGAACCCTGGGACGAGAAAACCGAAAACGAGTATCACACCCGCTTCACCCGCCAACTCGAAGACTGGCTTGACGAAGGCCACGGCAGCTGCCTTCTCCGCGATCCGAGCCATCGTTCCAAAGTCGAAGAAGTCCTCCTCTACGACCACGGCACCCTCGCCGAGCATCACGCCTGGGTCATCATGCCGAATCACCTCCATCTCCTCTTCACTCCCAAGCACCCACTTGAGAAGCTCATGCGAAAGTGGAAAGGCATCTCCGCCCATCACATCGGCAAGGGCTCCATCTGGCAACGCGGCTACCGCGACACCCTGATCCGCAATGCCCGTCATTTCGGAAATGCCGTAAGGTACATCCGCCGAAACCCCATCAAGCTCCGTCCCAACGAATTCACCCTCTGGGAAAGTGAGGAAGCCAAGAAAGTGTAAGCCGCCAACCCTTAAGGAGTGCGGGCGATTCCGCCCGCACGACCCACCGCAGCGCCCCCGAATTTCGGGTGGGCAGAATTGCCCACCCTCCCTACGCTCCCGTATGCCTTCGTCGCCCGCCGAAACCTACCAACTCCTCCACGGCGACTGCCTCAAAGTCCTCCCGACTCTCGAAGCCGCATCTCACGACCTCGTCGTCACATCGCCGCCCTACAACCTCGGCATCAACTACCGATCCTTTGACGACACCGCCAGCCGCTCCGATTTCCTCGACTGGTGCCGCGCCTGGTCCGCCGAAGTCAAACGTGTCCTCACCGACGACGGTTCCTTCTTTCTCAACGTCGGAGCCGCCCCTTCCAACCCCCTCTTCCCCCACCAAGTCCTGCTCGCTCTAACAGAAGATCTGTTCACCCTCCAAAACACCTTCCACTGGGTCAAATCGATCACCATCGAAACCCGCAAAGGCGAACAAATCAGCGCCGGTCATTTCAAACCGATCAACTCGAAGCGCTACGTCAACGACTGCCACGAGTACGTCTTCCATCTAACAAAATCCGGCGACGTCCCGCTCGACCGCCGCGGCGCCGGCGTCCCCTATCAGGACAAATCCAACATCGCCCGCTGGGGCCACACCGGCGGCGAAGACAAGCGCTGCCGCGGCAACACCTGGTTCATCCCCTACGACACCATCGTCTCGCGCGACAAGGAACGCCCGCACCCCGCCACCTTCCCCATCGGCCTCGTCGAGCAATGCATCCGTCTCCACGGCAAAGCAGAAACCACCCGCCTGCTCGACCCCTTCCTCGGCATCGGCACCTCCGCCCTCGCCGCAAAACGCCGGAAAATCGCCCATTTTACCGGCATCGAGCTCGACGACTACTACCTCTCCGTCGCCAAAGAACGCCTCGAAGCCCCCGAAGAGCAGGAACTCTTCTAAACGTAGCTGCTGCGGCCCGCAGCAGGCCGTGCAGGCGGCGGCCCGCCGCTAGTCTTTGCATTTTTGCTATTCCAAGTTCGCTTCATAGCGTTTCCACTTCCTCCCGTGTCCGAACAAATTCCCGCCGAAGAGTTCACCAAAATTGAATCGATCTTTGTCCGCCACCGCAACGTCCTGCTCGTCCGCGGCCACTTCCCCGGCATTTACACCGACTACTACCTCCACCTGATGGAGGAAAAGATCCGCCACAAGGAGGATCTCGATCAGATGCTCAAGGACACGCTCGCCATGCTCGTCCTCCATACCGTCTCCAGACCTTGGGCCGAAACCATCGCCTGGACAATCAACCTCAGGGCGCCTCGCGTGAACATCTTCGCCACCGCTTCCTCAATTGAGGAAAGCATCATCGGCCGCCTCTTCACCGAAGGCGTCCGCGAGCCCGATCGGAATTTCTTCTTTGCTCAAACGGTCACCAAGGACCAATCCGAACCCCGCCAGTCCACCCTCGAAGTCGATGACCGCGATCCTCTCCACTGGATCGAGCAGTACTACACCCAATCCGAGCAGCGACCCGCACGCGCATTCCGCCTGGATGACGAAGTCTTCGTGCTGGTCGTCGCACAACCCGACTTCGACGAGGAATGGTTCGCTGCACTCGATAGCGAGACCGTCTCCCGTATCGAAGACGACGAAGAAACCAAGCTGCTCGAAACACGGAGATTCAGATTTCAGTGTGGTTGCGACCTCGACAAGATCCTGCCGGTCCTCGGCGGTTGGAAAGACAAGCCCGACGAACTCTTCGAAGGCGCCGATCAGATCAACATCCAGTGCCCCCGCTGCGCCGCCAGCTACATCGTCACCAAAGACATGCTGTAGCCTTGCAGCCCGCCCCAGACTTCTGGAGCGGGCCACCGACCATATTACATCCTAGTGCCCGAGCATCCACGGACGGGCGCTCGGCTTCTGCCCCTCGAGTTTGCCAAGTTTGGTTTCGCGGGTCCGCTTCGGCCGAATCTTGCTGCTTTTGCTTCCACAACCACAGCGTGAGCCACAGGAGTGCCCGTCACTCACGCGTGGCTCGTGCCGGCTCTTCTCATTGATCGCGGTGGCCTTCCTCACCAGCGGATTCATCATCGCCAGATTCGGCGCGAGGATCAGGCGCGTCGCCGCCTTGGCACAATGAGGGCAGTTCGCCGGGTCATTCCGATCCGCCATCGGGCGGAAACTGGTGAAGTCCCCGCAGTCTTGGCAACTGAAGTCGTAAAGTGGCATCGTGAATTTGGATTGTTGTTAGAGGACCTTCGCCAGATCCGTCCCCGGTTGGACAAACTTCGTCGGCCCGGCCGCCCCGGGCAGGATGTCGAAGTCAAAGATCTCACTCGGTAGCCAGAGCGTCGCACACGCATTCGGAATGTCGACAATGCCACTGATGTGCCCCTCGACCGGTGCTGTCCCAAGAATGGCATACGCCTGCTCTCCGGTATAACCGAACTTCTTCATGTACTCGATGGCGTTCAAGCAGGCCATCTTGTAGGAAACGAAGGGATCAAGATAATGCTGTTTGCCGGACTCATCCACCGAGATGCCCTCGAAGATGATGTGGCGCTTGTAATCTGGAGTCAGCGGACTTGGCAGGAACAAGGGATTGCGAACGGCGTACTTTTCGACGCCCTTTTTGATCAGGCTCACGCGGATATCCAAGTAGCCCGCCATTTCGATCGCACCACAAAAGGTGATCTCACCGTCACCCTGACTGAAGTGAATGTCGCCCATTGAAAGACCACCACCATCAACATAAACCGGGAAATAGACCTTCGATCCCTTGGTCAGGTTCTTGATGTCGCAGTTCCCTCCGTGCTCACGTGGAGGCACGGTCCGCGCGCCTTCGGCAGCAGCCTTGTCGCGCGCCTCGCCGGTCATGCGTCCCATGTGGGCGGTCGGCGATGAGGGAAGTGCACAAAGCGGCGGAACTCTTTCCGGATCGGTGTCGAAGAGTTCCTTCTCGCGAGTGTTCCATTCATTAAGCAGTTCCTTCGAGGGAAGACAGCCGATCAGGCCCGGGTGCATCACTCCGGCGAACTCAACGTTCGGGATGTGGCGCGAGGAAGTGTAGATGCCGTGGAAATCCCAACAGGCCTTTCTCGCATCCGGATAGTGATCCGTCAGAAAGCCGCCACCATTCGTCTTCGCGAACAGCCCCGTAAATCCCCACTGACTCTCATCGAGAACGCCGACATCAAGGATATCCACCACCAGCAGATCACCCGGCTCAGCCCCTTTGACGCCGATCGGTCCACTCAGGTAGTGAACCTTGGTCAGGTCGACCACATCCACATCCGCAGCATTGTCATCATTCTTGATCTGGCCACCGGTCCAATCAATGCACTCCACCCGGAACTCATCACCGGGCTCAACCATCGCCACCATCGGGATATCCGGGTGCCAACGGTTGTGGATACAATCATGAGATTCGGGAGTAGCGTCGAGGTCGACTTTAATCAGTGTTTTCATCGTTTTGTTCTTCTTTACTGGTTTTGGGAAATTTCGCTCAGACGGCGAGCATGGCCTTGATCTTGTCGGCATCGACATCCGCCCTCTTGTCTCGGCGGGTCAACTTGCCCTTGTCGATGACCGTCAGGCTGTCGCAAGTATCGAGGACGAAGCTCAGCACCTGCTCACTGACGACGATGGTCAGCTTCTTCAGATCGCGGATCTCGCGCAGGCTGCGGGAGATATCCTTGATGATGGATGGCTGAATTCCCTCGGTCGGCTCATCGAGCAGGAGGACGCTCGGCTTCGTCATCAGGGCACGCCCGATCGCGAGCTGCTGCTGCTGCCCTCCGGAGAGGTTGCCCCCCTTGCGGTTGCGCATTTCCTGGAGAACGGGAAAGAGCGCGTAGACCTCCTCGACATCCGCCCGCTTCGGCTTGCCCTTCACCCCCGAGATCAGATTCTCGTAGACGGTGAGATAAGGAAAAATCATCCGACCCTGGGGAACGAAGGCGACGCCGTTCGAAACCCGCTTGAACGACGGCTGCTTGGTGATGTTCTTTCCATCGATCGAAATCGTACCGCCCGTGGATGGAATCATCCCGATGAGCGCCCGGAACAGCGTCGTCTTGCCCATTCCGTTCCTGCCGACAATCCCGAGGATCTCCCCTTTCTCTGCACTGAAGCTGATATCAGGGATGACAACACTCTGCCCGTAGGCCACCTTCAGATTTTCTACCGCAATCATAGTATTTTTTAGTGACCAATATAGACTTCAATGACCTTCGGGTCGTTGCTAACAGTCTCCATGGAACCTTCAGCGAGAATCTTGCCCAAATGCATCACGGTCACCCGGTCGGCGATCTCGCGCACGAACTCCATGTCGTGTTCGATCACCATCACCGAGCGGTTCTCGGAGATCCTCCGGATCAGGTCGGCGGTTGCCGTGCGCTCCTTGACGCTCATTCCCGCGACCGGTTCATCGAGCATGATCACCTCCGGCTCCTGCATCAGGAGCATTCCGATTTCCAGCCACTGCTTCTGGCCGTGGCTTAGAATCCCCGCTTCGGTATCCATCATTTCGGAAAGACCCGTTTCCTCCGCGACCGACTGGCACTTCTCAAGAATCTCGGGTGTCCGCCTAAAGAACAGGCAGCCCAGAACCCCGCGGCCTGCCGGGTGGGAGATCTCGAGATTCTCGAACACCGTCAGGTTCTCATAGATCGAAGGATTCTGGAACTTCCTCCCAATTCCCTCCCGGACGATCTTATACTCCCGTTTACCCCGGATCTCCTTATTGCGGAACTTGATGCTGCCGCTGGTGGCCTTGGTCTTTCCACAAATGAGATCCAGCACGGTGGTCTTGCCGGCTCCGTTGGGTCCAATGATCACGTGCACATGGTTTCTCGTCAGGTAGAAGTTGAAACCGTCCACCGCCTTGAAGCCATCGAAGGAAACCCCGAGGTCTTCGATCTCAAGTACCGTATCGCTGTTAGTGTTCATCATGAATGGGCTCCGATGGAGCGGTTGGCTGTTTCTCGTCGAGGCGGCTCTTTTTGAAGGCCATCAGCTTCTTCCCGAGGGCAGGAAACTTCTCCATCAACCCCACCAGTCCGTTCGGGAAGAACATCACCACCGCGATGAAGGTTCCGCCCATCAGGTAGAGCCAGAGATCAGGGTAGGCTTCGGAGAAGGTGGTCTTCCCCCAGTTGACGACCAGGCAGCCCATGATGGCCCCGAGCACCGAGAGCCGGCCACCCACGGCCGTAAAGATCACCAACTCGATCGACGGCACGATACCGATAATCGAGGGCGACATGAATCCCACCTGGAGCACGAACATCGCCCCACCCAAGCCACTCAGCATCGCAGCAAAGGCGAAGATGAAGGCTCGAATCATCGCGACGTCGTAGCCCGAAAACCTAACCCGGTCCTCTCGATCCCTGATGGCGACCAGCACGCGTCCCAGACGGGTGTTGATGATGTACTTCGCTCCGATCGCCACGAAACACAGCAGCGTCGCGCAGAGAAAATACAAGGTCTTCTGAGCACTCTCGGTTCGGATATCCCAACCCAGCAGCGTGCGCAGATCGGTGATTCCATTTCGACCACCGGTCAGCCCCTGGTTGCCATCGATGCCCAGAGACATGATCAGCGCGATGGCCTGAGTGATGATGGCGAAGTAAACCCCACCAACCCGCCGCCGGAACATCGCCCATCCGATGAAGTAGGCAACGACCGCCGGAACCACGAACACCGCGACGATCGTGAACGGCAGGCTCTTGAAGGGCTCCCAGAAAGCAGGCAGTTCGGTCAATTGGTTCCAGTCCATGAAATCCGGGATGCCCGGCGTCGACTGAATCGAGGTCGTTTCGGGATCGGATGCTTCCAACTTCAGGAACATCGCCATGCAGTATCCGCCCAGACCGAAGAAAACCCCCTGACCAAGGCTCAGGATTCCGCACCTTCCCCAGAGAAGAACCAGTCCGACCGCGACGAAGCCGAACGAAAGATACTTGCCCACCAAGTTCAACCGGAAGACCGGCATCATCAATGGAAAGACGACAAACACCACGAGGATGAAGAGAGCGAATCCAATCGCCTCTCCCTTGGACTTGAAGATCGTTTGTATGAAACGTGACATGATCGATATCAGATTTTGAAGATTCCCGTGTGTTGATCAGTGACCCCGAACCTTGCTCGGGAACAATCCCTGCGGACGGATCATCAGGCCTATGACGATGACCAGAAGTGTCGCAACCTTGCCCTTGGTGCCATCGAGGAAGAACTCGAGGATCGACTGGGCCTGGGCGATGCCGAAGGCCGACGCAATCGTCCCGAAGAGACTTGCCGCACCGCCACCCACGACCACCAGGAAGGCATCGACGATGTAACGGCTACCACTATCCGGACCGGTGGAACCGATCGTGGTGAAGGCCGCACCTGCGATTCCCGCGATGCCGCATCCGACGGCGAATGCCAGGCGGTCGACCTTGGCAGTATTGATGCCTACCGCACCGCTCATCTTACGGTTTTGAACGGTCGCACGAAGCCGGAGACCGAAGTTCGAACGATAAAGAAAGAGAATGAGTGCCGTGGTGACGACCACTGACAGTCCAAGGACAAATACCCCGTTGATGGGAATATCGAGATCCTCGCTGAAACTGAAGGAACCCATCAACCAGTCAGGCAAAGTCGGCGAGACCTCTCTCGCGCCGAAGATCGTTCGATAGGTTTGCTGCAGAACCAGACTTAACCCCCACGTCGCAAGCAAGGTATCCAGGGGTCGATGATACAAGTGCCGAATCATCGCCCATTCGACCAAGGCGCCTAACAAGGCACAGACAAGAAAGGCGATCAGGATGGCACAGACGAAATAGTAGGGCGCGAACTCTGGAGCCAATTTCTCGGTCAGGTTCGAGCAAAGATAAACGGTATAGGCACCGAGGGCCATGAACTCACCATGAGCCATGTTGATCACTCCCATTTGCCCGAAGATGAGCGCGAGTCCCAAACCCATAAGGAGCAGGACGCTGAACAAACTAAGGCCGGAAAAGCCCTGCATGATGAAGATGCTTTGAAGCTCTTCGCTGGTGTAGTCGCTGAACATGGTGATTCTTTTGATGAGTGATTGGGTGAAGCCTGTAAAAATCAGAAGGGCGGGTTTCCGGGGTCAGGATATTCAACCCCAACCCCGGCTTTGGCTGTCCCGCTACGGAACCAAAATGCCTTATTGGTAACCTTCCGGGAACGGATTGGGTTCGATCAGGTCGGACTCATAGAGAACCTTGGCCTGGCCATCGGAGCCCCATTGACCGATCCGCAACTTGCTCCAGAGGTGATGATTCTCATGAATCTTCACGTAGCCTTCCGGTGCATTGTCCATTTCAATGCCGGGTGAAGCCGCGGCAATCTTGTCGATGTCGAAGCTTCCTGCCTTTTCGACCGCTGCTTTCCAAAGCCATGGGCCCAGGTAGGCGGCCTGGGTCACGTCGCCGATCACCGAGTCTTGACCATACTTGTCCTTGAAGGCCTTGACGAAGGCGATGTTGGCTTCGTTGTCGAGGCTCTGGAAGTACTTCATCGCCGAGTAGAAGCCGACAAGGTTCTCTCCACCGATGCCAAGGACCTCGTCCTCGGTCACCGAGATGGTGAGAAGCGTCTGCTTGTCACTGGTGATTCCCGCTGCCTTCAACTGCTTGTAGAAGGACACGTTGGAGCCTCCGACGACAATCGCGTAGATCACATCCGGCTTCTTCAGCTTGATCTTGTTGATCAAGGATCCGAATTGTGTGTGGCCAAGCGCGTAGTATTCCTCACCAACCACCTTGCCACCGAGAACGTTCTCGATGTGCTTGCGGGCGATCTTGTTCGAAGTACGAGGCCAGATGTAGTCGGACCCAATCAGGTAGTAGGTCTTTGCCGACTTCTCCTTGGCGATCCAATCGAGGCCAGCAAGGATCTGCTGGGTCGCCTCCTGGCCGGTGTAGATTACGTTCTTCGACTGCTCGAGACCCTCGTAAAAGGTCGGATAGTAGAGCATCCCGTTCTCCTTCTCGAAAATCGGCAGAACCGCTTTCCGCGAGGCTGAGGTCCAGCAACCGAAGACCGTGCCGACCTTGTCGCTGACGAGAAGCTTCTTGGCCTTCTCGGCAAAGGTCGGCCAATCACTCGCTCCGTCCTCCTTGATGACCTCGATCTTCCGACCGAGGACACCACCCATTTCATTGATCTGATCGATCGCAAGCTGCTCGGCCTGAATCGATCCCGTCTCACTGATCGCCATGGTTCCAGTGGCGGAGTGAAGCTGCCCGACGGTAACGGTGGTATCAGTCACCGCCAGACCCGTCGTGTTGACCTCTGAGGTCGGCGGCGCTGCGATCAGCCCCGCGGTTGCCAGTGCCAGCATGAAGGTCGACAAGACCCCCGTGCGTGGACTGCTATTTTGTATGCTAATTGGTTTCATGTTCTTAGTTGTTTCTACGAGGTATCCCATAGTTCGGATTGACATCGTCATTCAGTTTTCCCGGCGCTCTCAGGACGAATCACCCGGACAATTGAGTTCAGAGCAATGGCGGTGCCGCAGATGCCCAGTGGGCCAACTTCGATCCTGAATAGAATTAACTTTCGGTTTCCGAAATAGAATCACCGTCACCAGCACGAGGGGCCCGGAAGGAAAAACCCCGACAAAGTGCACGCTTACTGCTCATGACCCTGCAAGCCGATGAATCAATCCCACCGTCAACTCTCCGACTCATCCGGCCCGGCACCGATCGACCTCAGGCGCCTTCAGGTCTTTGTGAGCTCAGCAACGCACTTGAGCTTCGCCGCCTGCGCCCAGCAATTGAACCTCACCCCGTCCGCCGTCAGTCATGCCATCAGGAGCCTTGAAGAAGAACTCTCCTGTGTGCTTTTCCAACGCCACGGACCTCGGGTGACTCTGAGTCGTGCAGGCATCCGGCTCTTTCCGGTCGCCGAGGATCTTCTGACCCGCGCCCAGGGAATTCGTGGCGAGATTTCTTCGGTCGAGGATGAATCCAGACAACTGAAGGTCGGAGTCCCCGAGTTTCTGTGTGCTGACCTGTTTCCAAAGGTCATGCCCGACTTTTTCGAGTGCTTTCCCTCTTTCGCTTTTGAGATCGTTCTTCTGACGGACCTTGCCGCCGCCGCCAATGCCTTGGACGATCGAAACGCCGACCTCGTCATTTCAATCCGAAAGGATCTGCAGGGCGACACTGTTAGGCGGGGCTTGTTCAATTGTGAGTTCGAATTCTTCGTGGCCCCTTTCCATCGACTCGCTGGCTTCACCCGCATCGAATCATCCGAACTCTCCAACCATCGATTGCTCATTCCTCACGAAAGCGTCCATGAACTCCTGAAGTCCTCGGGGCTACTGGACGGAGTCCCTTCGAACCGCCTCTGGATCCTGCCCAGCGTGGAAAGCGTCCGTGAGTTCGCACGAGTGGGTATGGGGGTGGCTGTCTTGGTTCGGCGTGAGGGATCGTCTCCCCAGTTCCCATTGGGTCTTCAAGCCTTGTCCTGTTCATGGCCGAGGATCGAGGCCACCTGTTCGGCGTTCTGGCCGGGCCAGAATCAGCTCTCGTGGGCAGCCGAAGCCTTTTTGAGCTTCGTGGAAATGGTCGACGATCTGTAGGAATCCTCCAATCCTGGCGCCATTTACGCGCACAAAAGGTTCCCGGCCACTTCGCGAATCGAAGCAGGGCTCATCGAAACCGCTCTCCGACTCACCAAGATCTCGAGCTCCTTTTCGAACCACGATGCATCCGGGACGAACTCATCCGGCAGTGAATGAAGCGAATAACGCTTCAAGGCGAGGTCGAAGAGCTCGGCCGAAAGTGTCGAAGCACTGCTCGCTGCCATGGCGGAGCAGCACTTCAAAAACCTGTCAGAGCCCCTTTTCAGCGCATTCGATTCCGTGAGTTGCCCGGCAAAATCGACAAATAGCTGGTGACTTCGACTCACTGTCTCTCCTCGGCAAACGAGCACCAGATGCTGTCCATGTTCTCCCACATCGAAGCTGCGCTCGATTTTCCCAACCCCTTCCACCTCCGCCTGCAATCCCCAAGGTGAAGGAGCGAGAACGCCATCGACCTCACCCATCTTCAGCGCTTTGATCATCAACTTCATTGGCAACACCTTGAAGCGAGGTGAACCCATGCGGTTGGATTTCAATGACTCCATCCACACGACGATCTGGCGTTTGGTGAAGCTATGTCGCGCTTCCACACCGAAGATTAGTTCGACATTAGCCGAGTTCCGAGAACTGCGCTTGATCGGAAACACCTGTTTCCGAGCGGGTTGACTGAGAACCAGCTCCATCGGACACGCCTTCATGATCGCTGGAATCTTCCAAGCTCTCGTTTGCCCCGGGCGGGACAGTAAGTCACTGACAAGCAACTCCCAAGGGATGAGACCCGCTTCCAGCGACCCCGTCAGCAAGCCCCTGACCATGTTGCCGTATCCAGGACACGACTGAGTCCTGACGCTGCCTTCCGATGCCCAGTCCAGAAGGGGAATCGCTTCCAACGATGGCACGTAGCCGACAGTGATGGATGGCATGGGTGAAGTCATTCCAGCGCGCGACGTTTGCAATGAAGTCGGATGGGGTGTCATCGAATTCAGTAAGCGCTAGATTTCGTTCCCCACACCCATCCTTACCAAGCACTGTCCATGCCCGGACGAGTGACGATCTTGAAAATTGCTAAACATGAATGCATTTCAACATCGACCAAAAGCCCTCCATCGCCAGAAACTTCTGACAGGCCAAGGGAAACCTGGCACCGCCCGCCATGAGCTCCACACTCCCGATAAGAGAAATTGCACAGCTTTTGCCTTCGACTCCTTTGGTCGATCCGATCGCCGTCGCAGGAGGTTGTATTCATGACTCCTGGCACTGGGGGCCCTATTTCATCAAAACCAACACCGACAGCGAGCTTGGCACCTTGCAAAGCGAAGCGACCTGCCTCCAGGCCATCGCCGCATCCGGAGCGATCCGGGTTCCGGAGTTCATCGCCCTTGGCACGGCCGGCAGCACTTCATTTCTTGCGCTCGAGCATCTCCATCTCGTCCCGCTAGGAAACGAAAGCCTGCTTGGTGAGCAACTCGCGGAACTCCACGCTCAAACGGCCGACAATTTTGGTTTCCCCACCGACAACCACATCGGCACCACCCGCCAAGAGAATGCATGGCATGAAAGCTGGTCCACCTTCTTCCGTGACCGCCGCATCAGCCCGCTTCTCGAACTCCTGAGAGCCAAGGAAATCGTTTTCCCGAAGTCGCAATCGCTTCTCGATCGTCTGGATGATCTCTTACCCCCTGTCCCGAAACCCGCCCTGCTTCACGGCGACCTCTGGGCTGGCAACAAGGCATTCCTCACCGATGGCACTCCGGTCGTCTTTGACCCCGCCTGCTACTACGGACACCATATCTGCGACCTCGCCATGACCCGGCTGTTCGGTGGCTTTGGGGCAAGGTTTTACGATGCCTATCGTAGTTGCTCTGAGATCGGAGATGCCTCACTTCACGAGATCTACAATCTCTACCATATTCTGAACCATGCACTACTCTTCGGCGGCGGCTACATCGGGCAGGCAGACGAGCTGATCCGACGATTCGCCAAGGCCTGAATGGTGATCCACCTTCGATCAGCCGCACCGTCCAACTACTCGCCGCATTCCCAGCAAACCAACCCGGGGACACTCGCTTTCGGAAGCCCTTGGCAATCGGCGCCAAAGGGCAGTCGCGAGGAGGCAGTCGCGGGCAGGCGTCAGGACGGGGACGGCCTTCGCTCTCCAGTATGACCGTTTCATCGCGATTCCCACTTGCAACCTCCACGGCTGCCAACAAACCTCCCTCCATGCAATCCGCTGCGTTTCTCAAGGACATGTTTGGGCTCGAAGGAAAAACCGCCGTCGTCATTGGCGGCACCGGTGAGCTCTGCGGCACCATGGCCATCGGTCTCGCCAAGGCCGGTGCTGAAGTCGTCATCGTCGGACGCTCCGTTGAGAAAGCCGAGAACCGCATCGCGCAAATCGAGGAATTCGGCGGCAAGGCCTACTTCGTGCGGGCCGAGAGCACCGACCGCGACTCTCTCAATGAACTGCTCGACGCCGTCGTCGCAAAGTCCGGACAAGTCGACATCCTCGTCAATGGAGCGGGTGTGAATTCCCCCACCCCGGCCCTTGAAATCACCGACGAGGAATTCCTTCGGATCCTCGATGTGAATCTGGTCGGTACCTTGAGGGCCTGCCAGATTTTCGCCAATCACTTCCTGAGCCGCGAGATTCCGGGTTCGATCATCAATCTCGGATCCATTTCGGGCCTGAATCCCCTGTCCCGCGTCTTCTCTTATTCCGCCAGCAAGGCGGCCGTCCACAACCTCTCTCGTAATCTCGCCCGCGAATGGGCGGACAGCGACATCCGCGTCAACACGCTCGTCCCCGGCTTTTTCCCGGCCGAGCAAAACCGCGCCGTGCTCGATGAGTCGCGGGTCCTCGAAATCATGCGCCACACCCCCTCCAGCCGCTTCGGCAATCCTGAGGAGCTGATCGGTGCCACCTTGCTCCTCGCCTCCAATGCCGCCGGCGGATTCATCACCGGCACCGAAATCGTCGTCGACGGCGGATTCAACGCGATGTCGATCTAAAGGATCGACGCTTTCGGAGTGGCGCTTTCCCAAGCGCCATGGGTGGGCGAGGCGGCTTTCAGGCGCCCTACTTGACCCGCAGCTTTCCTCAGCCATTCAATGGCCGGATGCGCGCCGTCAGCGCCCTTCCTCACTGTGGTCCGATTCGGCCACGGCGTATCAGGCCTGGCTGCTACCCCAGGGCGATCAAGCTAGGGAAGTGCCGACCGTTAGAACTTCCATCTTCAATCGCAGATGAACGCCGATGGACGCAGATCCCGGGAAATACTGAATTCTAATCCGGAATCCGAAGCCTCCTTTCCAGAAATCGGGTAAATCTCAAGAAAACATCCCTTTTCAATCTGCGATCATCGGCGTCCATCTGCGGTTTTATTTCGATTCCTCCCCTAGCTTGATCGCCCTCGCTGCTACCATAGGAGATTACCGGTTGACGCCGAGTCCCCGGCTGTGGTTCTTCATGGTCCCCAATGGAGGGACCTGAAGAAGTTCAAGCGTCGCGCGACGGTCGCCCGGGTTCCTCAAGAATGACTCCGACCCGCTGGAGCCTCGTGAAACGAGCGATCTCCGGAAGAGAGGATCTCTGTGAGTGGATCTCGCTCTACTGGTACCCGCTCTACACCTGGGCACGCCGCAAGGGTTGGAGCCCTGAGGACGCTGCCGACGAGGTCCAGGAGTTCCTGGGAAAAATCTGCTCGCGCAATCTTCTCTCCACCGCGGATCCCGCCCGGGGAAAACTCCGCTCCTGGCTGCTCACCTCCTTCGGCAACCACCTCGCCAACTCGCACGCCCGGTCCACGCGCCTCAAACGCGGCGGCGGCGCACTCCACTTCTCCATCGACCTGCCCAGCGCCGAGGCGATCTATCAGAACGAAGGCCTCACCTCGGACAACCCGGAACAGGCCTACTCCCGGGCATGGGCACTCACCCTGATGGAGGAAGCCCTCGACCGGCTTTCCCGCGATCATGAACGATCCGGCCGCAGCGAGCTCTTCGAGGCGCTGCTACCCGCCCTGGAACAACCCTTCGAAGGCAGCTCCTACAACGAAGTCGCTGAGATCCTCGGCATGACACCCGCAGCCCTGCGTCAGGCGTCCGTGCGATTCCGCCAGCGCTATCGAAGGACGCTGCTCGACCTCGCCGGCGAACGACTCGGCATCACCGACGAAGCCCTCCTCGAGGAGGAACTCCGCGGCCTGCTCGGCTCATGACTTAAAGAAGCGAGTCACATTTCCCAACAAACCCGGTAGTAGAAGAAACCGATGAATGACGACACGCCCGACCCCAAGCCCCCACGGCTGCGTGGGCTTGAGGTAGCAAAGCTCATCGGCGTGTTGGAAAAACCCAGCGAACCGTCTCCGGAAATCCCGGGCTGGGAGCTGCTTGGCATCGCCGGACATGGCGGCTTCGGCACCGTTTGGAAAGCCGCCCGCGGGCGCGACGGCGCGCTGGCCGCCATCAAACTCGCCCGTCCCGACGATCCGGAAACCCTCGACCGCATCGAGTCGGAGGCATCCGTGCTCGCAGCGCTCGACCATCCTGGAATCGTCCGTCTGTTAGACTCTGGCCCCATTGACGATCTCGAAGGCGGCGTCTTCCTCGCCATGGAATTCATCGATGGCTCCCCCCTCTCAGAACTGATTCCCGCCGATGGCATGGAACCTCAGAAGGCCTACGAGAGTTTCCTTCACATCGCCCGTGCCGTCGCCCATGCCCACGACGCCGGTATCCTTCACCGAGACTTGAAACCCGGGAATATTCTGGTCGACGAATCCGGCGGCGTTCATGTCGCGGACTTCGGACTCGCGCTGCCGGTCCATCGACGCGTCCAGCAACTCTCGCTCACTCGCGCCGGCATGGTCGCCGGCACCGCCGAGTACCTCCCACCCGAAGCCTATCACCGAGGCTACCGACCGACCGTCGCCGCCGATGTCTTCGCGCTCGGCGTCATCCTCCATGAAATGCTGATCGGCGCCCCACCTCGCGGCGCATGGCCGGCGGTTTCCAGCATTCGTCACATCGACGTGCGCATCGACGGCATCATCCGCCGCGCTCTCGATCCCGATCCCTCAAACCGCTGGCAAGACGTCTCATCGATGGCCCAGGCACTCGAGCAAATCCTCGCCAGCCCGCCGCGCTTCGACGGAACACCTCTGGTCAGCCGAGCGGTTCGCGCCGCTGACGGCCTTTGGTCGATTCTCGGCTGCCTGGCACTGGCAGCCGCCCTTTACGGAATCGATCACTACAACCAATCGGTGGGCAGTCCCCACCGCGAGTTTCTCGGAATCCCGGGCCGTCTCCTCGGGGCCTTCATGGCTTTGCTCGTCTCCCTCGCTCTTTTGTTGCCGATGAATCTCTGGCAGCTGATGCGACTCTGGCGTTTCCGCGGGGTGCCACTCCGCGAATCCCTTCCCTCTCCCTTCGGGCTCCAGCTTGGTTTCAGCCGAACCACCACATTACTCGTCTCGCTGACCCAGCTCTTCCTCTTCCTGATTCCCGTCTTCTGCTGTTTTATCCTTTGGCTGGACTCCTGCGATGTTTGGTTAAAACCGAGTGACCCGCCCTCGGTTCATGGGCTTGCGATCACCGCATGGGACAACCAGCTGCAGATCGCCAGTCCTTGGCGTCTTCCGGAAACGGGCAAACGTTTCTGGCTCATCGATTCCTTCGGCCCTCCCCAGCACCCATTTTCCCAAACCGCGGGCCGGGTTGAATTCTTCCCCTTCGTAACTCCGCTGCTGATGTTCGTCTCAGGATCCCTAGCAGTGCTGACCATCGCAGTCACGTTCGTCACCGCCTTACTCTCTTGGTGGCGGAGGCGTAAACGCATCTCGGCGATCGCCTCGGTGATCCTCGCTGGCGCAGCCCTCGTGTTTTTATCCACGATCTTCGCAAACGAACAAAGGAGGACGCTTGAGTCTTTGGAGAACGACATGGATCGTCCCTATAACAGAAATCGATACACCGCCGCCGTGACCGAATTCGCCGCTGATCTCATTTCCTCGAACGGAAAACTCGGCGAGCCGACCCTTCAAAATGCTTCCCGATTCTACGCTGACTCCGTCGATTACCACAGCCGCGGACTCATTCCACGCGACGAAGTTCTCGAGGTCCTCGGAAAAACCATTCCCGCCATGGAAGAGATTGTCGCGACCCATCGACACCGCTCGTGGTCCGATTGGAATCCCGATGACGGATCTCTCCGAACGGTCGCCGAGGCCATTCAATACTCGAGCTCCCCTGAGACCGAAGGGGCAGATTTCGTCCGGATCGAGTTCGATGGCTTTCTTCAGGTCTCCGGAGAAGTGTCGATCCAAAAGGAGCGCGTCTTCAGGCAGCCTCTTTTTCGGGCGGACCCTCTCCAAGCCGGTCCCGCCGTGGCCGAGTCCTGGGCCGCCGCCTTTCGCGAGGCAGTCCATGCGGGCTGGAAACCCTCGGATGATCGATGGGACACCCTATTTCATCCCGGCCAGCTTCAATTGGGCGAGAACGACTCTCTCCCCATCTCGGAGCGCGGCCGAACTCTTCTCGAAGAAAAGCTCGGGATACTCATTGAGAATCCGCCGAGTTTCCTCGACGAAGAGGTGAAAATCCGGGACTCGCTCCCCGGCGGCATCATCCCCATCGCCATCCCCGTCTTCACCAGCCAGGCGCTCTCCCGCCGCTGGTGGGTCGCCGACCTGATCCACTCCGACGGCACCTGGCGAGCGGTCAATTTGTCCGTCGAGTCGCGCTGAGGAAAAAGTTCCCGCGGGCGCGTCACAAATTCCGGGAAACCCGGTAGCAATTGGTGACGCCATGGAATCCCCCCAATTTCCTGCCGGCATGCGGGCCCTCACCGGCCCGCGCCGTCTCCGCTGTGCACCCGGCCCCGCCGGTCGCTTATGACACGCCGCACAGCGGGGACGGTTCGGTGGATGGTCTTCAACCCAGCCACGAAACACAAATTCGTAGAACCAAGCACAGCGCTTCCCGAAAAACCCATCTCCCTCTCAGAACCGTCACGACCGGCCCTTCCAACAGCTTTCACCGGGGCCGACTCCTTCCATTCAATATGACTCAAATATGAACTTCTCTCGGTATCCCATTGTGCTCTTGGCATTGCTTTTTTGCTGCGGATGGACCGTTACTACCGCCTCCGCCTCCATCATTGTAGACGAGGAATTTGACGCTGAATTGGCTCGTGATGTGGCGACAAAGGATGCGAATTTTTTCGTGCAACCCGATGGCAAGATCATCCTTTGGGGCGACTTCACTCAAGCTTTGGGTGAAAGTGCGGCAGGAGTCGTCCGATTACTGCCTAACGGAACTC
>NZ_JBATWY010000195.1:0-5342 GCF_049672945.1 Haloferula sp.
CGGATCGGGATGGTGGGCTTTGCCGGGCGACCCTACATGGTCAGTCCTCTGACTTTGGATCATGACTGGCTGAAGAACCGCCTGAAGGAAGTGCAGATCGGCCGGGTGGAAGATGGCACCGCGATTGGATCAGCGATTGCTTCATCAGTGAGTCATTTGCGTGATTCCGACGCCAAGTCGCGGATTGTGATTTTGTTGACGGACGGGGTGAACAATGGCGGTGCGGCGAATCCAGTCACGGCGGCGGAAGCGGCGAAGACGCTTGGAATCAAGATTTATACGATCGGGGCCGGGACACAGGGCGAGGCGCCGATGCCCATGCGTGATATGTTCGGTCGCAACCGGATGAGGATGGTGGAGGTCGAGATCGACGAGGAGTCGCTGAAGGAAATCGCCAACCTGACGGGCGGGCAGTACTTCCGGGCGACGGATACCGATTCGCTGGTGAAGATTTACGAGCAGATCAACCAGCTTGAGACGACCAAGCGGACCGTGAAGAAATATGAGGACTACGAGGAGTTGTTCCTGTTTGCCCTTTTGCCGGGGTTGGGACTGATTTTGCTGGAGCGAATATTGAGCGAAACCCGATATCGACATTTACCGTGAGATTTTTGGACCAGGATGGATAAGATGAATGAGATTGGTTTTGATGATTAAGATGATGAACGAAGACACCCTTCAATTTGCTCAACCTCTTTGGATCGCCGTTGGGGCGGTTCTTGTGGTGCTTGGTGTGTTCTTGTTTCTGAGATCGGATCGTCGTCGGCGTGAGGATTTGAACAAGCTGGCTCATCCGAGGTTTCACTCGAAGCTGGTGGCCGGGTGGTCGCCTTCGTTGAGGTGGACGCGCCGCGTTTTGTGGCTGCTGGCGGTGCTGGCGCTGAGCTTCGCTGCGGCGCGCCCGCAGTTTGGTTATGAATGGCGTGAGGTGAAACGCCGCGGTATCGACATTCTTTTCGCGGTGGATACCTCGCGAAGCATGCTGGCGGAGGATCTGACGCCCAATCGTCTGGAGCGGGCGAGGTTGGGGATTCTCGATTTTTTGGATCAATTGGAGGGTGACCGGGTCGGCTTGATTCCATTTGCTGGCACGGCATTTGCGCTTTGTCCTTTGACCCTGGACTACGATGCTTTCCGTGAATCATTGAACGCGATCAATACGGATCTAATCCCAAGACCTGGCACCGATCTGGCGAGTGCGATTGAGGAGGCGGATCGACTGTTTGATGAAGAAGGGAACAACCAGCGCTTGCTGGTGCTGATCACCGACGGAGAGGATCTTGAAGGTGAAGCTTTGAAGGCTGCGGAAAAGTCGGCGGAACAGGGCACGACAATTTACACGGTTGGGGTTGGAGCTGCGGACGGTCAGTTGATTCCGATCAAGGACCGCTATGGAAGGCAGAGTTATCTGACGGATGAGAACGGCGAGGAAGTGAGGACCAAGCTCGACTCGGAGACTTTGGAGAAAATTGCAGAGTCAACGGGCGGATTGTATGTGCCATTGGGACGTGGGGCCGAGGGCCTTGATGCGATCTACCAACAACGCCTGGCTCTGGTGCCGAAGAGCGAGCTGGCTCAGAAGCTGGAGAAGATTCCCTTGGAGCGCTATCAATGGCCGCTTGGGCTGGGGATTCTGCTTCTCGGGCTGCAGACGGTGATGGGTGAGCGAAAGCGGGAGAGGAAACTGAAGGAGTTGGTATCGGTTGCGCGCCGTGTTCGGCCGCTTGCCTTGCTGGTCATGGCATGGGGTTTGTCGATGACGGACCTCCGTTCGGACGTGGTGTTGACTTACAATGCCGGAACCACGGCTTACGAAAACGGAGAGTTCGAGGAGGCAGCGGAGAAACTCAGGGACTCATTGGAAACTCCGGATCTCGCCGTGCAGCAGCGGGCCTACTATAACCTTGGGAGTTCGCTTTACCGGATTGGTCAGGGTCAGCTGCAGGAGGATCCGAAAAAGACGATGGCGTCTTGGGAGCAGGCGGTGAAGGCCTTCGAGGATGCGCTGGCTCTTGATGACTCGGATGAGGACGCACGCTTCAACCGCGATTTGGTTCAAAAGAAGCTCGATGAACTGAAGCAGCAGCAACCCCAGGACCAGCAGGATCAAGAGAAGCAGGATCAGGAAAATCAGGATCAGGAACAGCAGGATCAGGAACAGCAGGAGAACGAGGAACAGCAGGATTCCGAGGGCGGTGAGGATGGCTCAGAGGAGAATCAGGAGGAAAACCAGGAGGGAGATCAGGAGGGAGAGCAGCAAGAGGGCGAAAACGGAAAAGAGGGTGAGGAGCAGTCGGGAGAGCAGGGAGAGCAGGAGCAGGAAAGCGAGGGCCAGGAAGGTGAAGAGGGCGAGGATCAGGGGCCGAAAGGACAGGAGGATATGTCGAAGGGTGAACCGGAGGCGGCAGAGGGTGATCCTGGTGAAGCACGTCAGGATGCGCAGGGTTCAGAGGGCGAAGATTCAGGCGAAGAAGTTCAGGGCGAGATGCGGAAGCAGGGTGAGATGTCTCGTGAAGAGGCCATTCGCCTTCTCGAATCGCTTGCCAATGATGAGCGGATCGTGGTGCCGGCGCCGCTATCAGAGCAGAGTGCTGAGCGCCGGAAAGGTCGAAGTGCGAAGAAGAAAACGTGGTGATGTCCTTATTACGAATACTGAGTCTCTTGTGCTTTGTCTGCCTGTCTTCGCTGCAGGCGGCAGAAGTGACGACCCGACTATCGGCAGACACGGTGGAGGCCGGGCAGGGGGTCATGCTGACCGTGGTGGTCGAAGGCGGATCGCCCGAGTCGAGCCCTTCCTTTGCCGAGGTAGCGAATCTGATCATCAATCCAAGAGGTCAGTCGCAGCAAATGCAGATCATCAACGGCAAGATGAGTCGCTCGATCTCCTATACTTTTGTCGTCGGTTCGATGGAGGTCGGGGAGTATGTGATTCCCTCAACCACGGTCAAGGTGGGCGGCGAGGAACTGACGACCGAGCCACTCAAGCTGACGGTGCGACCCGGCGCGAACGGGGCACCCGCGGGAATGGGTGAGGATGAAGATGCGGAGGAGGCCGAAGAGGCTGCGGGGGACTTTGGCTATCTGACTTTTCAACTCTCCAAGAAGGAAAGGACGAATGTCTATCCTGGTGAGATTGCGCCGGTTCGGATCCGGGCGTTCTTTCCGATGAATGCGAGTGTTTCGCTGAATGGGCCTCCACGGCCTGAGGGCTCGGCGTTCACGCTGCACAATCTAACAGAGGAACCCCAGCAATCGACCGAGATCGTGAACGGGAAGCGCTACCGGGTGGTGACCTGGTTCGGTGGTCTGTCGGCGACCAAGGCGGGGGAGTATCCGGCGAGTTTTCAGCTGGAGGCGCGAGTGGGTGTTCGAGATCAATCATCGACTCACCGAAGGGGTTCGTTTTTCGACGATTTCTTTGCGCCGATGATCGAAAAGGAGGTGGTGCTTTCGACCGAGGACCCGCCGAAGCTGGAAGTCACGGAGTTGCCGACCGAGGGCCGGCCGGAAGACTTCACCGGGGCGATCGGCGAGTTCGCATTCGAATCGGTGCGGATGCCGAGTTCACTCGAAGTGGGAGAACCTTGCCGGATCGAGGCGGTGCTCAAGGGGTCGGGAAATTTTTCACTTTTGAAGGAGCCTCGTCCGCAGCCCGCCGAAGATTGGAAAGTTTACGAAGGGAGCGGGGATTTTTCGCCGGGTGATGTGGCCTCCTTTGCCGGGACGAAAGAGTTTCAGTTCAACGCGGTGCCCCTGGCTCCTGGTGAGGGTTCGGTGAGCTTGGCTTTCAGCTACTTTGATCCTGAGCAGGGTGAGTATCGGCGGGTGGAGTCGAAACCTCAGGAGGTGGCGATTACCGGGGAAGCATCGAAGCCGGTCGAGGTGGCGGAGGCCAAGGAAGCGGAGAAGAATGAGCCGGAGGGTCCGCAGTTGGCGCCCTTGCGGACGGAACTCGGCCGCGTTCAGAGCTACGAGACATTTTCCGAGCGCGCTTGGTTCATGCCGGTGGTCGGAGGCTCGATGGCCGTTTGCTTTGGAATCCTTGGTTTTGGGTGGTGGAAGAATCGTAAGGTGGATCATGCGAAGCTTGCCCGGCAGGCGAACGCAGCGGCCATTCGTGAGGCCATCTTGAGTGCGGAGAATGCAGTCAAGCAGGGTGATGGCGTCGCGTTTTTCGTTGCCGCGCGGGAAGCGATCAGGATTCAGGTGGCGGAACAAACCGGCATGCGTCCTGAAGCGGTGACCTTGGCCGATCTGCGTGATCTTGAGGACGGCGGGATTGGGGAGATTCTCAGGGAAGCGGATCGGATTGACTATTCGGGCAGGAGCGAAAAGGCAGCGGATCTCGAACAATGGAAGACCAAGTTGGATCGTGGTCTTGAAAGCATCTCATCGGAAGGGAGGCCGAAGGCGGCATGAAGAATGTTTTCATGGTATTCCTTTTGATGGCGGTCTTCGCTTTCCCTGCGGGAGCGAGTGATGTTTTCCAAGAGGCCAATCAACAATTTGAGAATGGTCAGTTTGATCAGGCGATTGAAGCTTATGAGCAAGTTCTCGAAGGGGAAGGCCCGCGGGTTTCCGTGCTGAACAATCTGGGCAGTGCCTATTTCCGGACAGGTGACTACGCGCGGGCGATTCTCGCCTTCGAACGGGCGCTGATTTTGAGTCCTGGCGACCGGGCTTTGCTTGCCAATCTGAAGTTGAGCCAGGAGCAGGCAGCGGTGTTCCCGGAGCCGCCGGTGCGGGGGTGGAGAGGATTCTTTGGAAGTGTTTCGCCTGACACCCGAGCTGTGGTTGCTTTGCTGGCGGCGCTGATTTGTCCGCTGGTGGCCGTGCTGTGGGTTCGGTCCCGAGGGAGGCGAGCGGGATGGGCGATCGCTTTCCTCTTGCTGAGTCTGACGGTGCCTTGGATGGTTCTGCGACCGATGGAAGGTCAGGTCGATCCGAGATCACGAGCGGTCGTTCTGGCGACACCGGCGACCGTGAGGTTGTCACCCTTTGAAGCCGCGGACTCGCGGGGAACTCTCGCAGGTGGCCGCGAGGTGGTGCTGGGGGAGATGAAGAACGGTTACTACTGGATCGACGCCAATAATGGCGCGACGCAGGGCTGGGTCCATGGGGATGAAGTGGCTTCGATCCTTCCCGTGATGGATGACGAGCCTCTATGACGATGGCTCAGTTGCAGATCGGTGCTGGTGATTTCGTTGCTGAATCGAGCTTGCTGATCAACGGAAGGTAAGCGGGGTAAACGCCCCCCTCTTGACAGGTTCAGGCGGCGGCCTTTTTCCGGGCTCGGGCGGCGACGATCCGCGCCGGGGTCAGTGAGGCGATCACTTCCGGAT